>JAGOMJ010000025.1 GCA_017993615.1 Smithella sp.
AGTAAATGAAAAGAAGGATTTATTCGTGAAAGTCAACGAAGTGCCGCAGGATAACACGGTTGAATATTATGAAGGCGTGAAGCGCGCCTGCTATGCGGTCGATGAAAAAGGCAGGTATGTCATTGTGTCCAGTAACGGATGGGAAGCAGAGGAGCTTGTCAATGGTCTGGCTGTAAAGGAACTGGCTGTAAATCTAGAGAAAACCAGAAAAGCCGTACTGGCCGGAGAAAAAAGCCCGCTCGCCTATCACATGGAACGGCGGCAGATGATACCGGATATCCTGGGCAAGACCGCCGGCATTGCCGTGTTTCGCGTCAAGCGGCATCTGCGGCCGGAAATTTTTTCCAGGCTGAAAAATCCGGTATTGGAACGCTACGCGAAAGCTCTTGCAGTCACGATGGAAGAATTAAAAACCGTACCTGAGGAATCGCGGGAATAAATCCTGTAGCATGCGGCACGGTCCCTCTAAGCGTCGTTAGTGGGATAATTTCCAATCCCGATTCATGGGGATTGGATAATTCGGCTGGCAAATTTCAATACGCTTTGCTTTTGAAATTTGAAACTCATTACAATTACCAATTCCATTGCGCCTATCGCAGCCTTTAGGTTATTCGCTTTCGGAATTGGCGTTTCATGAAAACTTGGGACTCATTAAAGGACTTATTATTGACTCATACAGAACTGACATCCGGCGGGAAACCGTTTGTTCACCATCATGCCGCCCACTGTGAAACCGGCGTGACGGCGGCGCTATTCCGGGATAAGGGATTGGAAATCAGCGAGCCGATGATTTTCGGCATCGGCAGCGGCATCTTTTTCGGCCATCTGCCGTTTGTTAAATTTGTCGGCCTGCCGATCAGCACATATCGGGCGCAACCGGGTGCGGTGTTTCGCAAAGCCGCCAAAAGGCTCGATGGAAAATTTGTCACAAAAAAATACACCAACGCAAAAAAAGGCATGGACGAACTGCTCCGTGTGCTGCGCAGCGGCCAGATTGTCGGACTGACCACCAATATTTACTGGCTTTCTTATTTTCCCGATCGTTTCCGGTTTCAATTCAACGGGCACAACATCGTTATTCTTCACGAAATTGAAAACGGCTTCCGCGTGAGCGATCCCGTTTTGGATAAACCGGTGGATTGCCGGACCGAAGACCTGATCCGGGCGCGGTTTGCCCGCGGACCGCTGGAACCGCACGGGTTCATGTATTACCCGGTCTCGGTTAATCTTCATCCCGACTTACGCGGCGCCTGCATCAAGGGCATGCTGGATACCTGCAACATGATGCTCAGAATTCCGGTACCGATTTTCGGCATCCGCGGCATCCGCTTCCTGGCGAAACGAATCATCAAATTCGAGAAGACGCAGGGGTTCGAAGAAGCCTGCCGGCAGTTGGGCATGATCGTCCGCATGCAGGAGGAAGTCGGCACGGGCGGCGCTGGATTCCGCTATATGTACGCAGCCTTTCTGCAGGAAGCCGCGGACCTTTTCGGCTCGGCGGAACTCAACGATCTATCGCAGGACATGACGGCCATCGGCGATACGTGGCGCGAGTTTGCCGTCACCGCCGCGCGCATCATCAAAAAAAGAGGAAAACAGGATGAGACGTTTGCCAAAGCGGGCGGATTAATGCTGATCTGCGCCGGCCGTGAAGAAAATCTTTTTAAAAATCTGCATGAGATTGCCGGAAAACTGAAATCATGAAAGCTCTGGACATTGCGCAAGTCACTTTTTCCTATAACCCCAAAGAGGGAAAAATCAAAACCGCCGGGGCTGAATATGCGCTGCGCGATTTTTCCATGTCGGTGGACAGCGGCCAGATGCACGCACTTTTGGGACCTAATGGAGCGGGAAAGACCACGTTGATGCGCCTGATCACCGGGCAGCTGCGTGGATTTCAGGGCAGCATATCGATTTACGGCACCCGCAACGATCATGCACAATCGCTGAGTTCCGTCGGTTACGCGCCCCAGCCCATCTCCGTATATGCGGGACTGACCGCCATGGAAAACATGCGCGTTTTCGGCGTCATGGCCGGGTTGTCGCGCGAGCTGCTGCAAGAACGGTCCCGGGCGGTTCTGGAAGAAACCGGCCTTTTGCCTTACGCGCAGAAACGGGCGTCAACCTATTCCGGCGGGATGCTGCGCCGTCTGAATCTGGCCGTCGCCCTTCTCCACGCACCGCGCCTGCTGCTCCTGGATGAACCGACCGTTGGCGTGGACCCGCAGAGCCGCAACCATATTTATGAAACTCTGAAAAAAATGAATGCCTCCGGAATTGCGATCGTTCTGTGCACGCATATCATGGACGAAGCGCAGCGGATGTGTTCAAAGGTGACCATGCTGGACCGGGGAGCGGTGATTTTTTCCGGCGCCATGAACGAAATCGACCATCTGGAAACTTTTTTTCTGGCACAAACCGGACACAGATTGCGCGATGAGGATTAAAGAGGGGAAACGAAAGTGACGTTCCGGAAACTGACAGCGTTGATCCGCAAGGAAATGATCATTTTGCTGCGCGAACGCCAGACCATTCCGCTTTTATTCATCATGCCCATGGCGCTGATTTTTTTTCTATCGCTGGCGCTGCAGGGCGTTTATATGGATAAGTTGACGGGACGGCAGATTCTGCTGATTATTGAAAACGAATCGCATCAGCCGACGGCGAATTTGCTTGAACAACGGATCAGCGCCAACAAAATGATTCAACGCGTCCAGAGACCGCCGGGATTCGACAACGACAAGGTTTTCGAAACCAGCCGGGCGCATGCGGTGATTTTCATACCGAAGGGATTTGATGAAGGATTGAAACCGGTGGAAATGGAGTTCGATCCCGTTCTCGACGCCGGATACAAATCCGCCGTGCGTGTTCTGGTCACGGGCCTGACCGTGGAGGTGGTCATGGGCATCGACGACATCGAAGGGATGTCGGCCGATTTTATCGTTGAAAAGACAAAAACGAACCGCACCTTGCCCGGCCCGCTGCAAAACAGCGTTCCCGGCTGGTCGATTTTTGCGATGTTTTTCATAGCGATTCCCATGTCGATCGGTTTTCTGCGGGAAAAAAACGACGGCACGCTGCAGCGGATTTTTACCTATCCGGTCAGCCCCGCTATTGTCATTCTCGGCAAGCTGATTCCTTATTATTTGATTAATCTGATGCAATTTGCTTTAATGCTGATCGTCGGTATTTATATTATGCCGCTGATCATTGCATTCCCTTTTACGCTGGGAGAGCACCCCTGGCATGTGATACCGGTCACGCTGGTCGTCGCGGCCGCATCTACCGGGTTCGGCGTCATGGTCGCGGCGCTGGCACGGGCGCCGGAACAATCTTCGGCGCTGGCGGCCACCGGAGCGGTACTGATGGCCGTCTTCGGCGGTATTATGGTCCCGCACGCGGTCATGCCGCTCATCATGAAAAAACTGGCGATGCTCTCACCGATGTACTGGGCGCATCAGGCTTATTTGGATATTTTTTCGCGCGACGCCGGGTTCGGTTCCATATGGCCGAAGCTTGCTGTTTTAACGGTATTCGCGTTGGTTTGTTTTTATATAGCGGGGAGGAAAGTTAAATGGATGTAACCCAGAAATTGAAAGACTTAAACGTGTCATCAAGAGAAGAGTTGATTTACAAGCTCAAGGAGCTGGTCATCCGGGCTTGTGAAATCACGGATGTGCGGCCGGAAGACGTGCCCACCGATGTTCCCTTCATCGGCGGTCCCGGACCGCTGCTGCTGGACAGTCTCGACGCCATGGAAATCGCCATGGAAATCAGATTTCAGTTCGGTGTCGAATTAAAAAACGCTTCAACGGCCGCCAAAGCAATGCAGAATTTCGACACGCTGGCCGATTTTATCATCGAGGCTCCAAGGGTTAAAAAATGAACAGCGGCGATATTTATGTCCGCGGCTGGGGCGCGGTAACCACCCTGGGATGGAATGCCACCGATGCGGCACGCAACCTGATTGAGGCTCAGGCCCCACCGGCAAAACCGGGGCGGTCTTCCCATCTGATTAACCGCGACTTCAATGTTTTCGAAGTGTCCCATCCGGGCAACCCTCTGGAAAAAGCCATGGCCATGCTGGAAGGCGCGATCGATGAGGCGTTTGAGCGCGCCGGCCTATCCCCGGATGAAATCGCCGAATCCAGCGTCCTGATCGGCACGACCGGCGGCCTTTTTATCCGCAACGAACATGAATTTATCGAAGCCGTCCGCAAAAATCCGGACGGCGAAACGCCGCCGATTTCCTGCCGCAACCGCGGTGCCGGGGAAGTGGCCGATTTCATCACCAAAAAATACGGTATCCGGGGAATGGCGCTGACGTTCAGCATCGCCTGCGTTTCCAGTTCGCATGCGCTGGTAGTAGCCGCCGATCTTCTTCAGAGCAGGAAAATCCGCCGGGCCATCGTCATCGGTTTTGAACCGCTTCTGAATATGACGCTCCACGGTTTTTCCAGCCTGCTGCTCTTTGATTACGAGCGATGCCGGCCTTTCTGCGCCACCCGCGCCGGCATGCAGATCGGCGAAGCCGCGTCCGCGGTCATTCTGGATTCCGGTCAAAATTTATCCTCCCGCTATACATTCAGCGGCGGGTATCTCTACAACGATATCAAAAGTATGACATCGGCGGGCATCGACGGCGTGACCGTAAGCGAGGTCGTGCGCCATACCCTGGACTCGGCCAGGCTATCGGCCGACGATATTATCGCCATCAAAGCGCACGGCACAGGTACAAAAGACAATGATCTTTCCGAAGGCCGGGGACTGGTCAGACTCTTCGGGGAAAAACTTCCTCCGGTGGTTTCCCTTAAGGGCGCCATCGGCCACACGCTGGGCGCGGCCGGCACGGCGGAAACGGCTCTCTGGCTTTCCTGCCTGGACGAGGGAATCATCCCGCGGAGTTTCGGTTTCAGTGAAATGGATCCGGAAATCGGCTTTACCCCTTCGCAAAAAAATATTGACGC
This sequence comes from Smithella sp., assembly GCA_017993615.1. Lineage (GTDB taxonomy): Bacteria > Desulfobacterota > Syntrophia > Syntrophales > Smithellaceae > Smithella. Next base: position 4,968 of record JAGOMJ010000025.1, read on the forward strand.
CCGCGACGGCGCTTACCTGTTTACGTTTTTCGGCTTCGGCGGAACATGCACAAGTTATTTGATTATCAGGAACTCCACCGAAAACTCCTCCGCTCGTGCCGGCTCATCATAACAGGTCCTGAAAGATACAACCCTATCGGATAAGGGAATGCATATGACAGAAACGACGACCAAACACACGGCCCCGGCCTCACCCATACCGGTGATCGCGGCAAGTTATATCGGTCCCCCGCTGATGCCCAACCGCGATGCGCTCTGGGAAGAGAACGAATTGCCCTTGAATGCCGATGCTCTGGTCAACGAGGTTATGGGACAGCCGATGCGCCGCGCGGGAAGATTCATCAAGATGGTTGCCTGCGGCGGCCTGGCCTGCCTCCAGCAGGTCTCACCCGATTATCTGAAGGGGAAGAAAACGGGAATCTTTCTGGCCACCGGTCTGGGCAATGTTGACGAAATCCTGCCTTTCATCACACAGGTGTTCAAACATGGCGGCGGGTTTCCCAGTCCCAACCAGTTTGCCAATTCGGTCAGCAATGCCGCCGCTTTCGTGATGGCGCGGATTTGCGAGGTTACCGGAACCGTTCTGACCGTCTCACAGGAAGAATTATCATTCGAGTCGGCGCTCTGGCTGGCACAAACCTATCTGGAACACGGCCGGATAGACATCGCGCTGGTCGGCGGCTGCGATATCTTTACACCCACGGCTGAAGAATACCGCGAACGGGTGAATGTCAGCTGCGGTAATGCCCGCAGACTGCCGATGGGCGAAAGTAGTTCCTGGCTCCTGCTGGGCAAGAATGAAGAACAAAATATAGGGCATATTCTAGCCGTGGATTTTTACGACACTGTCGGCGCGCCGGACCAACGTTTCGATAAGCAAACGATTCTGTCAGATCTTTGTGATGCAAGAGGAAAAGGCCGGATTGTTCTTCCCGGATTCCGCATCAGGCAAACGGACCTGAACGGCTGGAAAGACGGCGGCTGGGAAACGGAAGATTATCTGCCCTGCTGCGGAATACATTCCACGGCATCCGCTTTCGGCATCGCGCGAACGCTGCGCGAAAAAACCAATTCCGTTTTTGTGCATTATAACTGCAGTGCCTCAGGCAGGCATGCTTTTGTTTCAGGCTCAACAAAATCATGATGGTTTCTTCCCGGCAGAAAAAACGCATTGTTCTTGTCCATCCCCGGGGATTCAACTGGTTTCCCGGCAAACGCGATATCACCGATATCGCCAATCGGATGGTGCCGCAGGGCGTGCTGTCCATCGCCGCCTATCTGAAACAAAAAGGACATGAGGTTTTCGTCTACGACTGTCTGGGACCGGGAGCGCCGCTCGATCTGCAAAAACAGGCCGGCGCCATTCTGGCCTATCAGCCGCAGATGGTTGGCTTTTCGGCCACAACATCCTCATTCCCCGATGCCGCTGATCTGGCCCGGCTCATCAAAAATCATTCTTCAGCCATCGCCACCGTCTGCGGCGGCGTTCACGTATCCGCTTTGGAAGGAAAACTTCTGAACGCTTACCCGGCATTTGATTTTCTCATTGCCGGAGAAGGCGAGGAGACCATTGCCGAACTCGCGGACGAGATTCCCGCCGCCGACATCCGGGGCTTAATCTGGCGCAACCAGGACGAAATCACGGTCAACGATGTGCGCCCGAAGATATCCGATCTGGACAGTCTGCCCTTTCCCGCTTATGAACAGCTCAAAGGTTTCCCCCGCGATTACCACCTGCCCCTGTTCAGCTACATCCATACGCCGGGCGCGACCATGATTACGTCGCGGGGTTGTCTGTATCAGTGCTCCTACTGCGACCGCTCCGTTTTTAAAAAAGGCTTCCGCTACAATTCCGCCGGCTACATTTACGACCACATGAAATATCTGCGGGAGACATTCGGTGTACGGCACATCAACATTTACGACGATTTATTCACCGCCAACCGTCCGCGGATTGTCAAGCTCTGCGAAAAACTCAGCCGCCGTCCTCTGGGTCTGCATTTCAACTGCGCCGTACGCATCGGTTACACGGATGATGATTTGCTTGACATGCTCAAAGACGCCGGATGCCTGATGGTGTCGCTGGGAATCGAATCGGCCGACCCCGCCATGCTTGCCCGGCACAAATCGGGCATCAACCTGGATGACGTGCGCGACACAGTAAAACGAATTCAAAAAGCCGGCCTGCGCGCCAAGGGTCTTTTTATGATGGGGCTGCCCGGCGAAACGGAGGCATCCGTCAAACGCACATCGGATTTTATTCTGTCGCTGGACCTCGACGATATGAACATGGCCAAGTTCACGCCCTTTCCCGGCGCCCCGCTGTGGACGGCCATCAGAGAGGAGGGGACTTTTCACGAAGACTGGCGGCTGATGAACTGTCTGAATTTTGTTTTTGTACCCAGGGGCATTGCGTCGAAGGAACGGCTGGATCAGCTCTATAACGAATACGTGAAGCGTTTTTATTCTGATAAAAAATGGCGTAAAAAATTCCGCAATCGCATCTGGCAGCATCGCAATAGCCTTTTGTACTTAATACGTCATCTGCCGTCTTTCTGGTCGGCGAAAAATCAGTTCGAACCGCAAAAAGGAAAATAACGTAAAAAACCACATCGGGCGGCACAACGGAGTTTGTGCACAGACTGCATGCGATGAGCCGCTTTGCATCAACGGCGCCGCTGGTTGTCGTCGAAAAAACCTTCTTCTTTTCACGGCGGCTTTTTATCTGGTAAACGATTCCGACGGCCCCGGCCGGTCCGTATTGACTGATTTTGGAAAAAAGTTTGCAACGGCCGCAAGGCAGGTGCAGTTGCCTCTGCTCGGAGTTTTCAGCAGACGGAAGCAGGCATTATTCTTTCACCCCGGATTTCTTAAGCCTTTCCACAATGTCGGTCCATTTATTGATCTCCGCAGCCGTCAGTAACGTATATTCCGTATCTTTGATCTTCGCTCTGACGTTGCCATCCGCTCCTTTATCCAGCAGAAGAGTCACCACGTCCTTATGGCCTTTCTGTGCGGCAAGAAGCACGGGGGGCAAACCATCGCTGTCTTTTGCATTTACATCCGCCCCCTTGTCCAGAAGAATCTGAATAATGTCCTTGTGTCCTCTTTCCGACGCCATCAGCAGAGCCGTTATGTTTTCATTACTTTTGCCATTCACGGGAACTCCTTTATCCAGCAGCAGTTGCACAACGGCCCGGTGGCCGTTCAGGGACGCCACCATCAGCACAGTAATGCCGTCTTTGTTCTTCGCATTCATATCCGCCCCTTTATCGATCAGCAGACGGGCGACATCCGCATGGCCTTTTGCCGCCGTCAAAATCAGGGCGGTCGCACCGATGAATTTTGTTTTCAAATTGACATCGGCCCCTTTATTCAGAAGGAGTCCGACGATTTCCCTGTGATTGTTTTCGGCGGCCATCATCAGCGCCGTCGCATTGTCGGAAGCTCTCTGAACATTCACGCCGGCATCTGTTTCCAAAAGACGCTCAACAACCTTCGCGTGACCGTTTTTCGACGCCAGCATCAACGCCGTCACGCCGTCGTTGTTTTTGATCTTGACGTCCGCTTGGTGCTGCACAAGACGCTGGACGATGTCGTGATGACCGTACTGCGCTGCCAGCATCAGCGCCGTTACGCCGTCATTGTTTCGGGTGTTGACATCGACTTTCCCCTGCATCAGAATACCGACCGCATCCGGATGGCCGTTTTTCGAGGCCAGCATCAGTGCCGTTATCCCGGTGTTGTTTATTGCATTAATATCCGCTTTGCCTTCCAGCAGTATTTTCATGACATCCGCATGACCGTTTTCCGCGGCAAGCATCAGGGCGGTGGTTCTTTCCGGAAGCCTCTGGAAGTTGGGATCGGCGCCTTTCTGCAGAAGCAGTTTGACGATTTCCGCATGGCCGTTTTCCGACGCGGCAATCAACGGCGTTATCTCCTTGCCGAAAATGTTATAATACTTTTTAACCGATTTGGCGTTCGTATCGGCACCCTGGGCAAGCGCCGTCTGAACGTCCTGTAAAAGACCTTTTTCCGCTGCCTGAATCAACCGGTCATTATTTTGGGCCGCACCGGCATCCGCGCAAACCAATGCAACAATAAAAAGCCCCACGGGCACACGCAGAATATGCTTTACCGGACAAACTGCGTTCTTTATCTTTTTCCAAAACATTTTTCTTTCCATGCGTAAACGATATAAGGAAGTTTTTTGCCTGTCAATAAAATCATGGACATCATCCAATTTTGTGCAGAGCCTTCGCTGGTTTGAAATTTTGTTTATTACAGAACCAGGCCTTTTAATTCAACCTTGTTTTACCTTCCAATATCTGATAATTCAGCTTCAGGATTAGCCATATGGAACAAATTCTGACCGTTTCAGAATTAAATAATACCATTAAATCTCTTCTGGAAGAATCGTTTGACTCCCTTCTGGTTGAAGGTGAAGTAGCCGATTTGCGGCGACCGCAATCCGGTCATACCTACTTCACACTCAAAGACGACAAAAGTCAGATCCGGGCGGTTTTTTTTCGTCCGTTCGGAAGAACCGGGGGCCGTGTCAATTTTGAACTGGAGGAAGGGCTGAAGATTTTATGCCGGGCGCGCCTGACTCTTTATCCGCCGCGCGGCGAATACCAGCTTGTTGTGGAATCGGTGGAGCCACTCGGTGTCGGCGCCCTGCAAAAGGCTTTCGAACAGCTCAAAGCCAAACTTTCCGCAGAGGGCTTATTTGACAAACAATATAAAAAAGCTCTCCCTTTTCTGCCGGAAAGAATCGGCGTCATCACCTCTCCCACCGGCGCGGTGATCAGAGATATTCTGAATGTCAGCCGGCGGCGGTTTCCCGCAACGGACATTTTAATTGCCCCGGTGCGCGTCCAGGGCAATGACGCGGCAAACGACATGATTCAGGCGTTGCGCCGTTTCCACGCCTTCGGGCAGGTGGACGTCATTATCCTTGCGCGGGGCGGCGGATCGCTGGAAGATCTGGCTTCTTTCAATGATGAAAGGCTGGCTCGCGAAATTTTCCGTTCGGACATTCCCGTTGTATCGGCCGTGGGGCATGAAACCGATTTTACCATTTGCGATTTCGCTGCCGATTTGCGCGCACCCACGCCCTCGGCTGCCGCGGAGCTCGTCCTGCCGGACCGAACGGAACTGATATTTAAGGTTAATATGCTGGCCCGTAGAATGACTGCCGGCTGCTTGCGTCATCTGAAGGCTGAAAAAGAACATCTGGAGGGGTTGCAGGAAAGATTTAAAGACCCGCGCCTGGCGGTCGTCACTCAGAAAATCAGAATTGACGATCTCAAAGAGAGCCTTTCCGCCGCTTTCGGTCATCGCCGGCAAATCCTGCTCCATAAGCTGAACCACCTGGAGCTGCGTCTGAAACACCAGAGTCCGGAGCAGCAGATCAACGAAAAACAAATCGTATTAAAAAATCTCCGGAAAGAACTTCACAGCAGCCTGTCCTGTGTTCTGACGGCATTGAAGGAACGATTTCAAAAGGATGCTGCGGTCCTGGAATCGTTGAGCCCTCTTGCGGTTCTGGAAAGAGGCTACAGCCTCACGCGCACGGTCCCCGAAGGCACGCTCATCCGGCAGACCCGGGACCTGCATGAAGGTGATGAGGTCAATGTCCTGTTGGCAAAAGGCAATTTTAACGCTAAAATACAAAAAATATTTTAGTGAGTCGAGATGTGTTTTCTGTTAGACAGCATATCCTTGAATCCGTCAAAAAGTTTGAACGGGTTTGAGGCAGTGGAACGAATTCATGAAAGAACGTCTCCCGTTTACCGGGGTCAGGAGCAATGATGGCAAAAGAAAAATTTGAAGACGCACTGGAAAAACTGGAAGATATTGTCAAGAAAATGGAGGCGGGCGATATGCCTCTGGATGAGACCTTGAAGTCCTTTGAAGAAGGCATCAAGCTGATTCGCTTCTGTTCCGCCAAGCTTGAAGAAACGGAACGCCGCGTTGAACTGCTTCTGGAGAAGGAAAACACCTTGCAGGTAAAACGTTTTCAGGGAGACGACCATGATGCAGGATGATGATCTGTTCCTCAAGGCGTATCTGGAGGACAGACAGAACATTGTTGAAGAAGCTCTGCAGCGTTATCTTCCCGAGGACGGATTTCCTTCCGACATTTACAAGGCTGTGCATTACAGTGTTTTCAACGGCGGGAAACGCATCCGTCCGATTCTCTGTCTTGCGGCCGCGGAAGCCGTCGGCGGCGATCTGGTCCCGGCCATCCCCGTTGCGTGCGCCCTGGAATTAATCCACTCCTACTCGCTGATTCACGACGATTTGCCGTCGATGGATAACGACGATTTCCGGCGCGGGAAACCCACCTGCCATAAAGTTTTCGGGGAAAACATGGCGATTCTGGCCGGGGATGCACTGCTCACGGAGGCGTTCGTGCTTTTGTCCCGTGCGGAAAAGGTCATGCTCTCCGCGGAACGGCGACTGGCCATTATTCAGGAAATTGCAAATGCCGCCGGGATCAACGGCATGGTGGGCGGTCAGGCGCTTGACGTGATATCGGAAAAAACCGGAGCGGATGAAACAATTCTGCAGGACATTCACCGGCGCAAAACCGGCGCATTGATCGTCGCCGCCGTAAAATCCGGCGCGGTGATGTTCAATGCAGGCAAAGATAAAATTCAAGCGCTGACCGAATACGGCATGCATGTGGGACTGGCTTTTCAGATAGCAGATGACATTCTGAATGTTGAAGGAGACAGCCGGTTGATGGGCAAGGGAACCGGCAGCGATGCCGCCCGCAACAAGATGACCTATCCTTCGCTGATGGGACTGCAACAGGCAAAAGAAAAGCTGAACCAGCACGTGGAAGCGGCCGTCACCAGTCTGGCCGATTTTGATGAAAGAGCCATGCCGCTGATTGTCATCGCCCGTTACATCAGGGACAGGAAGTCATAAAAAACGAAAGGATTTTTTTTGGTCAAGCAACCGCAAACCGTTCATTACAGTGTTCTGAAGGATGTCAATTTCCCGGCCGATATTCGCGGACTGACCCTTGCCCAGCTCAATACGCTGGCTCAGGAAATCAGGGATTTGATTACCCTCACGGTTGCATCGTGCGGCGGCCATCTGGCCGCGTCGCTGGGAACCGTCGAACTGACCCTCGCTCTTCACTACGCTTTCAACACAGCGCAGGATAAAATTATCTGGGATGTCGGCCATCAGTCGTACGCGCATAAAATCATCACCGGACGGAAAGAGGATTTTAAAAACCTGCGCAAACAAAACGGCATCAGCGGGTTTCCCCGGCGGGAGGAAAGCCCCTACGATGTGTTTAATGTCGGCCACAGCGGAACCTCCATTTCCGCGGCCGCGGGCATGACCGAAGCCGCCTGCCTGAAGGGCGCCAGCTATAAAATCATTGCTGTGATCGGCGACGGATCAATGACCTCAGGCATGGCCTTTGAGGGCCTGAACTGGGTGGGAGACCGCAAGAAAAACATGATCATTGTGCTCAACGACAATGAAATGTCCATCTCGGAAAACGTCGGCGCCATGTCCTCCTATCTGAACCGGGTGATGACCGGTCATAAGATCACCACCCTGAAAGCGGATATCAAAAGATTTCTCAAAAGCATTCCCGGCGTGGGCGGAGATATGATCAAATTCGCCCAGAAAATCGAAGAAATTCTGAAAACCCTGATGGTGCCCGGAGCGCTCTTTGAAGAAATGGGTTTTACCTACGTGGGACCGCTGGAGGGACATCGCCTCGATCATCTGATTAAAACGTTCGAAAACATCCGGGAGATGACCGGTCCCGTGCTTGTCCACGTCATTACCAAAAAAGGCAAGGGCTACAGTTTTGCCGAGCAGAATCCGCCGAGTTATCACGGCGTCGCCCCTTTTGATGTGCAAACAGGCCAGGTCATTGCTTCCTCGTCCGGCATCCCCACTTACACAAACGTATTCGGCAGGACGCTGGTGAAGCTCGCGCGCACCGATTCCCGGATTGTGGCGATTACCGCCGCCATGCGCGAAGGCACGGGCCTCAATCTCTTCAGTCAGGAATTCCCGAATCGTTTTTATGACGTGGGCATTGCGGAACAGCATGCGGTCACCTTTGCCGCCGGCCTCGCCACGGAAGGGTTCATTCCCGTTGTGGCCATCTACTCAACTTTCCTGCAGCGCGCCTATGATCAAATCGTCCACGATGTGTGCCTGCAAAAACTTCCCATTATCTTTGCCGTGGATCGCGGCGGACTGGTCGGTGAGGACGGCGCCACGCATCAGGGGCTTCTGGATTACTCCTATCTGCGTTCCATTCCCCACATCGTGGTCATGGCCCCCAAAGATGAAAACGAACTCCAGCATATGCTCAAAACCGCCGTCGATTGCGGACAGCCGGTTTCTCTGCGTTACCCGCGCGGGAGCGGAGCGGGCAGACCCCTGGATGAGGTTCTGACGGCTCTCGACATCGGAAAGGGAGAAGTGCTCAGGGGAGGAACCGATCTGGCCGTCATGGCAATCGGTTCAACGGTGCTGCCTGCTCTGGCGGCGGCGAACCGCCTCGCCGAAGAGGGACGGGATATCAGCGTCATCAACGCCCGCTTTGTGAAACCCCTGGATGAAGAACTGATTCTGAAAACGGCGGCCGCTGTCGGGACCATCATCACGGTTGAGGAAAACACACTGCAGGGCGGGTTTGGAAGCGCTGTTCTGGAACTGCTGGCTGAAAAAAGCATCACCGGCATCCGGGTAAAACGTCTGGGCATTCCGGACGAATTCGTCAGACATGCAACGCAGGCGCAGCAACGCCGACGGTATGGAATCGATGAAGAAGGGATTATGGCCGCCATCAACGAAATTCTGACGTCTGAATCATTCCGACGACCGTCTTGAGCCTGCTCGACTTCTTGACTTGAAGGACATCAACAATCCTCTATGGCTGCCGAGAAAATTCGTTTGGACAAACTACTTGTTGAACGCGGAATCGCGCCTACCCTGGAAAAGGCACGCGCCCTGATTTTAGCCCGCGCTGTGAAAGTGGATGGAGCCTATCCGGACAAGGCCGGGACATTGTTCGTTCCCCATACCGAAATCCATATCAAGGGGGAAGATAATCCCTATGTGAGCCGCGGTGGATTGAAACTGGCCGGAGCGCTCAAGGAATTTGATATGAACGTTGAGGGCCTGGTCGCCTTTGATGTCGGCGCTTCCACCGGCGGGTTCACGGATTGTCTGTTGCAGGCCGGCGCCCGGAAAGTTTACGCGCTGGATGTCGCTTATGGTCAGCTGGCGTGGAAACTTCGCGAAGACAAGCGCGTTGTCGTCATTGAACGAACCAATATCCGCTATTATGACGGTGCGGATCTGGATGAAAAAATTGATCTGGCTGTGATCGACGCATCTTTTATATCTTTGAAAACTGTAATTCCTCCGGTTTTAAAATTTCTGGAAGAAGGCACACGAATTCTGGCGCTGATTAAACCGCAGTTTGAAGCATCAAAAAAAGACGTCGGCGAGAGAGGCGTTGTCCGGGATCCCGCAATCCATGATCGCGTGGTGCAAAACATCAGCGATTTTTGCATATCGTTGGATCTGGACGTTGAGGGCACCTGCGCCTCGCCAATTTCGGGCCCGGCGGGAAACAAGGAATTTTTCGTCTTAACGCGGAAAAAACCGTCTCAAACCTGACAATGTGCAGGTCAGACGATGACACGAAAGAAGGAAAAGGAAGCTGATGAAAAATAAACATTTGATTTATGTGCTATTCATCATCGTATTGTTTTCCACCTATTCTGAGCTTTTATGGACCGCGTCGGGAAGAACGTCGCCGCCTTATTATAATATGGCCATGGGGGCGGTCTTCACGTGCTTTGCGCTTCTTCACGGCGGTACATACGTCGGCAGGAAATGTATCATCTCTCTGGCCGTCCTTACATTTGTCATATCTTTTATTATGGAATACACAGGAGTGAAAACCGGCCTTATTTACGGGGAATACCATTACGGCGACGCGCTGGGGATAAAAATTTTCGATACGGTTCCGCTGCTGATACCGTTTTCCTGGTTTATGTTCATGTATGTTTCAACGGTCACAGTTGATGCGGCTTTCGGTGACCGGTTTGCAGGCCGGTCCGCCCCGTTTTTGTTTGCGTTTTTCGATGCCGCGGCAATGACCGCACTGAATGTGCTCATCGATCCCTTGTGGGTGACGGGGGGAACATGGACAGGGACGACGGTGCAAGCACTGCCGTCCGGTTCCGTCTTCTACGGCATTCCGGCGCAGAACTATTTCGGATGGCTTCTGACGACGATTATGATCTTTATCCCGTATAGAATGATATTTTTTAGAAACAGAAACCGCTTTGCGGCCCGCGACCGCGATTTTTTTCTGCCGTGTCTGATTTACGCCTCGATCATTACGGTCGGCAACATCAAATCATGGATGGTTCTCGCGAACACGGGAATCATATTCGTCACCATTATGACGGGAGGCGTTTTTTCGTTGGCGGCGCTTGCCGGATTCCTGTCCTGCCGCTCGGGTCGATCCGGGCCGGCAGAAAAACGGCAACGTCAGGGTCATCCGGACTCGTTTCAGGAAGATGATCAAATATCGTACAACAACAAAATAGCGCGAAAGACAAAGCAATATGGAAATTAGACTGGCCAAAACTGCCGGCTTTTGCATGGGGGTGCGCCGGGCTGTGGATATCGTACTGGACATAGCCCAGCATGAAAAAAACCGCCGCATCTATACCTACGGGCCGCTGATTCACAATCCCCAGACGATCGAACTGCTGAAAAGCCGCGGCATCAAACCGATTACCCATATTGATGAAATCGAAGATAAAGAAAATGCCATTTTGATCATACGCGCGCACGGCATCGCCCCGGCAGAAAGAAAAAAAATTAAAGAAACCGGCATTAAAGTGGTGAACGCAACGTGCCCGAAGGTCGGTTACGTCCAGTCCATTATCAAAAAACATGCCGCACAGACATACACGGTTGTCATCGTCGGGGATAAGGAACATCCCGAGGTCGACGGCCTGCTGGGGTATACCGACGGCCGGGGCATTATTATTTCCACAGAAGAGGAAGTGAATAAAATTCCTTGCCTGGAAAAGGTCTGCGTGGTTGCCCAAACAACGCAAAACCTTGACGAGTATCAAAAGATCGTCGAAAAGATCAAACAGCTCTGTCCGCAGGCGGTGGTGTTCAATACAATTTGTTTGTCCACCGAACAGAGACAAGCAGAAGTGATTGACATGGCCGGTGAGATGGATGCGATGTTCATCGTCGGCGGTAAAAACAGCGCCAATACCAAACGGTTGGCTGATCTCGCCCGCAAAAACCAACCCTCAACATTTCATATTGAAACACCGGCAGATATGGAAAAAATCGACCTCGGCCCGTATAATAAAATCGGTGTTTCGGCCGGGGCGTCCACGCCCAACTGGATTCTGGACAGAGTCATAGACAAAATCACGGAAGGACGAAGCCGTAAGTTGAAAAATCTGGGAAAACTGCTCACTCTTTGGACATTCCTCGTTAAAACGGATATTTTCTCCGCCATCGGCGCCGGTTGCCTGTGCCTTGTCTGCATGTTGCTGCAGACCATGACCGTCCGTTTTTCATTTATTCTGATTGCCTCTCTTTTCGTTTACGGCATGCATGTCTTAAACCGTCTGATCAGCCGTAAACCGGCGGGGCTCGTCGGATCTTTCAGAGAAGAATATTATATACGGCACGAGAATATATTTTTTGTCACTTCCTTATTTTCCATTATTCTTGCGCTGGTACTGGCCTTTCAGCAATCGCTGGCTGTTTTCTTTTCCCTGCTGATCATTTCACTGGGGGGCGTGCTTTATAATATGCAACTGCTTTCCCCAAGGTGGAACTTCCAAAGTCTTAAAGATGTGCCCGGTTCAAAAAACATATTTATGTCCATAGCCTGGGCGGTGGCCGCTGCGTTTTTACCCTCTATCCATGAGACCCCCTTTCCGGATGCCGGCCTTTTGGTTGCATTTTTCTTTGTTTTCTGCATCGTTTTTATTCGTTCAGCCATGTCGGACATTCTGGAGATACAAAGCGACAAACTGATCGGCAAGGAAACGTTTCCCGTGCTGTTCGGTAAAACACGCGCCTTGAATATCCTGAAGATTATCTCATTGATATTATTCGCTATTTTACTTTTTGCATCGCCTTCAGGATGGACGTCATCCCTGAGTTTTCCGCTGATGTTTTGTTTATTATATCTGTGGATTTGTTTCCTGTTTTGTGATAAAAGACCCGTGCTTTCTGGAGCGGTTAAGGAAGGCCTTCTGGAAACCAGCTACATTATAGCTGGTTTTTGTGTTTTGCTGTGGCTGATTTTCTGACACCGGCTATTCTGATCTGATGACGAGGCGGTTTTTGTTCAATGATTAAAAAAAAATCTTATGTCTTTGTATGGATTGCCCTTATTCTAACCATTGCCGGTTGCGGCGGTTTGCACTTTTCTCAACTGGCGCCGGAGGCCATCGATTTTCATCCGCAGAGTATTGCTGTTTTTCCGATTGAAGTCTGGAATCACAAAGAACCCGATAACAGAACGGTGGTCCAACAGATTGTGGCCGGCTCACTGATTGCCAAGAAATTGTTTACTTCTGTCACAGACGCGGAAAAACTGCAAAAACAGATGCAAAATGATGAACTATTGAAAAAAACAGCGGAAGAGTATTTTTCCAAACTGCAACTTCTGAAGTTTTCCGATGCTGATTTAAGTAGGAAAATCGGTGACATCCTGCAGGTTGACGGTATTCTGCTGTTATCCGTTGACGAATGGAAATATTTCGTTGAGGCAGATAAGAAAATGGCGCAGGTCAGTTTGACAATGGAGCTGTATGATGTTACGAACGGCAAATTAATGTGGAAAGCCAATCACACCATCAAGAAGGATTATGTATTAATAAAACCGGGTTTGCCTGATATGGCCCGGGATGTCGCAAACAAAATGGTTTATTACATGCCGCATTGAAAAGAAGGACTTGAAAAATAAGAAAAAACGGAATAGGGAGAACCTCCATGAAAGAAGACGTACAGAAAGCCATTGATACCATCAGGCCCAGTCTGCAGGCGGACGGCGGCGATGTGGAACTGGTCGATGTCAGCGATGACGGCACAGTCAAGGTCAGGTTAACCGGCGCCTGCCACGGATGCCCTATGGCGCAGATGACGTTAAAAATGGGAATAGAAAAAGTCATTAAGAAACTGGTCCCCGGAGTTAAAGAGATCGTGGCCGTCTGAGCCGTTTCGCACATCAGCAACGGGAAAGTGGCTTTTTAAGAACAATCGTTTCCTGACAAGACAAAGCGGGAAAGGTGTATTTTAAAATAACGATAAAAGGAGCATAAAATTATGGCATATGTGATTACTGACGAATGTATAGCTTGCGGTTCTTGTGAAAGCGAATGTCCGGAAGGAGCCATCTCAGAGGGCGATGACAAGTATGTTATCGATCCTAAACTGTGCAATGACTGCGGAACCTGCGCCGACCAGTGTCCGGTAGAAGCGATCGTTCCCGGAGAGGGGAAATAATTCACAGACGAAAAATCAGCTCCGGGAATAAATCTGCTTTTACGCATTGATTCATTCCCGGTTTTATTTTTTAAAACACGGTTACCGGTTCATTGCGCCGTTGCGCAGGTGAAAGCGGAGTCACATGATCAAGGCAAAAAAATTTATCACCTTTGAGGGTATCGAAGGTTCGGGAAAATCGACGCAGATCAAGCTCGTCGCCGAATATCTGCAAAACCAGGGCGTTGAACTGATTGTCACGCAAGAACCTTCCGGAACGGACATCGGGCGACAGATCGCCGGCATTCTTTTCCACCGCAGGCACAATCATCTGTGCGCAGAAGCAGAAATGTTTTTATTCTGCGCCGCCCGGGCCCAACATGTCCGGGACGTCATTCTACCCGCCCTCCGGCAGGGGACACTCGTGTTATGCGATCGCTTTTCCGACGCCACCTACGCCTATCAGGGTTTCGGACGCGGCCTCGATCAGAAATTCATCGGCGCGGTCAATGATTATTCCGCGATGCAGTTGAAACCGGACATGACCTTATTGTTTGACCTGCCGGTGGAAACCGGACTGGAAAGGGCAACGGCGCGCAACAATCGACTCGCCGACCCGGCCGCCACCGACCGGTTTGAAAGGGAGACTCTGGATTTTCACCGTCGCATCCGTGAAGGGTATCTGACTATTTTAAATAATGAACCGGAACGTTTCCGCCTGATTGACGCCACCCGGAAGATTCCGGTCATTCAGGAAGAGGTGCGTCGTCACATAAGCAGTTTTATCAAGGTCTAAAATCATCTTTTTAAAAGAATTTTTTCAGGCATTATGTCGCTCGGCAATATTTACGGTCACGAAAAAAAAATTGACATGCTCCGCAAAACCCTCGCCCGCCGGCGAATCGCGCACGCCTATCTCTTCAGCGGTCCTTCGGCGACCGGCAAGAAAACGCTGGCTGTGGAATTCGTCAAGGCCGTCAATTGCATAAGTTCGGATGACCGGCATGATGCCTGCGATGCCTGTCCGTCCTGCCGCAAAATTCAACATGCCAGTCATCCGGATATTTTTTTTGTGGAACCCGAGGGCCAGTTCATCCGCATCGCTTCCATCCGTCAGATCCAGGAGCGAACCACCTGCCGGCCGCTGGAGGCCAAAAAAAGAGCTTTTATTATTGATGATGCCGATAGAATGAATGAGGAATCCGCCAATGCCCTTTTGAAAATGCTGGAAGAACCGTCGCCGGCCAATATGCTGATTCTGATCACAACGAGGCCGCACGCTATGCTTCAGACCATCATTTCCCGCTGCCAGCACATCCACTTTAATCCGCTGGCCGTCGAAACGGTGGCGCGGTTTCTCGTATCCGAAAAAAACATGGAGCATTCAAGGGCAATGCTGCTGGCCGCGTTATCCGGCGGAACAATCGGCAACGCGCTGGAGCTCAACCAAGAGGAAGTTGTCGCGTACCGGACCGAACTGTTCAACACGCTGGCCCTGACCGACCGGAAAGAGCCTTTCAGCCTGATCCATTTTGCCTCTTTTCTGGGCCAGAAAAAAAAGGAAATCCGGCAGAGCCTGAATATTCTGAACACGTTCTTTCGCGATGTGCTGGTTTTCAAGGAAGTCGGCCAGAAAGGAATGCTGATCAATCAGGACAATACGCCTCTGATTGCGGCCTGCGCGGCCAGATTGACCGGAAAGCAGATTCTGCAAAACATTGCGCAGATAGAAAAAGCGGGGGACATCATCGAACAAAACGTCAACAAATCATTGACATTGGAAACAATGGCATTTAAGCTGAATTATTAAAAAAGGGTGGATGGACATTGCTTGTAAATATCATTGGAGTTAAATTCAAGAAAGAAGGCCGGATCTATAACTTTGACGCCGCCGATCTTATCCTGCACCGGGATGAACAGGTGCTTGTCGAAACCGACAGCGGCCTGGCGCTGGGCACTGTCGTCACGGATGTGAAGCGATGCGAGCCGTCGGCCGTTCCGGCCAATCTCAAAAAAATAATCCGCAAGGTGACGGACGACGATTTAAAGATCAGAAAAGAGAATGACGCGCTGGAACAGGAGGCCTGGAAATTCTGTCTGGAAAGAATTCGCAAACGCGAGCTTTCCATGAAACTGGTGAATGTCGACTGCCTTTTTGAAAAAAACAAAATTATTTTTTACTTTACAGCGGACAGCAGGGTGGATTTTCGGGAACTTGTCAAGGATCTGGTCCAGAAGTTCAAAACGAGAATCGAGCTCAAACAGATCGGCGCCCGTCAGGAAACGCGGATTACCAAAGGACTGGGAATTTGCGGCCGGATGGTGTGCTGTGCCGGCATCCTGCAAAATCTCGAACGAGTCACGGTCAAGATGGCCAAGGAACAAAGCATGTCGCTGAATCCTGAAAAAATTTCAGGCCTGTGCGGAAGGCTGATGTGCTGCCTGGCCTTCGAATACGACGGCTATGCCGGAAAGAAAAAAGCCGCCAAAGCGGCCAAAACGTCCGGCAGCGCCACTGAAGCACAGGAAGAAAAGCAAACGCTGGATCTGGAAAAGATGGATGACATTGATCATCTTCAGTCATGAATGGAGAAACGTCACATATGCCGAAATCATTTTATATCACGACACCGATTTACTATGTTAATGCTTCACCGCATATCGGGCATGCTTATACGACCATTGTCGCCGATGTGCTGGCCCGATATCACCGCATGATCGGAGATAAAACGTTTTTCGTTACCGGAACCGACGAACACGGCGATAAAATCGCCGAGGCGGCGCAGAAAGCCGGATTAACCCCGAAACAATACGCGGATAACATCAGCGCCCAGTTTCGCGCCCTTTGTCCGCAACTTGCCATCTCGAATGATTATTTCATCAGAACCACCGACGCCAATCACATCGAAACCGTGCGCTATATTCTTCAGAAGGTGTACGATGCCGGCGATATTTATTTCGGGAGTTACGGCGGTTACTACTGTTTCGGCTGCGAGCGATTTCTCACCGAAAAGGAAATCGTCGACGGTAAATGTCCGGAACACGGCCGGGAACCTCAGTATATTGAAGAGAAAAATTATTTTTTCAAAATGAGCAAATATCAGGACTGGCTCATCGACCATATCAAAAAGAACCCCGAATTCATCCGGCCGGAGAGATACAGAAATGAAGCGCTGGCTTTTTTACGCGATCCCCTGGAAGACCTTTGCATTTCCCGCCCCAAAACCAGACTGGAATGGGGGATTACCCTGCCGTTTGATGAGCAGTATGTTACCTATGTCTGGTTCGATGCCCTGATTAATTACGTCACCGCCGTGGGGTATCCCGAGGGGGAGCATTTCAAGACCTTCTGGCCGGTCGCCGAACACCTCATCGCCAAGGATATCTTAAAACCGCACGGCATCTACTGGCCGACGATGCTGAAAGCGGCGGGTATTGAACCTTATCAGCACCTGAACGTGCACGGGTACTGGAACTCCGATCAGAGCAAAATGTCCAAAAGCCTCGGCAATATCGTCCGCCCGCTGGATTTGAAGGATAAATACGGTCTGGATGCGTTTCGATATTTTCTTTTAAGGGACATGGTTTTCGGTCTGGATTCCAATTTCTCCGAGGATGCTTTTGTCGGTCGCCTGAATTCCGATCTGGCCAACGATCTGGGAAACCTGGTCAGTCGCGCCATTACCATGGCCATCAAATATTGCGGCGGCAGAGTGCCGGCCGTTGCAGGCGATGAAAAAAATCCGGCCCTTCGCGAGGCCGCTTTGAAAGCCGTCTTAGACGTTGAGGCGAGTTTCAGGGATATGTCTCTGCACAAAGCCCTGATTGCCGTCTGGGATTTCATTAATATCACCAACAAATACATCGTCGAAAACGAGCCTTGGTCGCTGGCCAAAGACCCGGCCAACGGTAAAAAATTAACGGCGGTCATGTATGATCTGCTTTCGGCGCTGCACGCGATCGCCGTCATGCTTTCGCCTTTCATGCCGCAAACGGCGGAAAAGATTCTCCGACAGATCGGATGCGAAAAAACCGAAGGTCTGAAACTGGACGACATCAAAACGGACAACGCATTGAAAACAGGCCAGGTCCTGACCCGCAGCGATGCCCTGTTCCCGCGTATTGTTCAGCAAAAAGAAAAACCCGAGGATCAGAAAGCAGCCATGACCGACCTCAAGCCGGAAATAGATTATGAAACATTTTCAAAAGTGGATTTACGCGCCGCAACGATTCTCGCGGCTCACGCCGTACCCAAATCCAACAAACTTGTAAAACTGACGGTGGACATCGGCGAAGAACGCACCGTCGTGGCCGGCATCGGCAAGGATTACAAACCGGAAGACCTTATCGGAAAACAAATCGTGATTGTGGCGAATTTAAAACCGGCAAAGTTGATGGGGGTAGAATCCCGAGGCATGCTGCTGGCCACCGACACGCCAGAAGGATTAACCCTTCTGACGTTCGACCGCGCGGCAAAAACAGGAGGAAAAATCCGCTAGCCGCTCTCCCGCAGCAAGAGCGGCCGGCCTTATGAAAATCAGTCTTTGAGAAGTTTCTCGATCAGCGCAACATCAAATCCGTCCACAACCTGGCCTTTAATGTAGAATAAAGGCGTTCCCCGCAGTCCGACCTGCGACGCAAGCTGCACATGCGTCTTTATTTTTTCATCGATTTTGGCATCCGCGCACACATTCAGACTGGCGTTATTGTCGAGCTTGCCTTTCATGACATCGTCATATGTTTTTAAAACGTCCTTGGAACAATAAATATGTTTGATTTGATCTGCGGATTCTTTGGACAGCGGGAAAAAGAAAACATGCATGGTCACATCTTTGCGCTGGGAAAAGAACTGATAGGCCTGACGGCAATGGTAACAATGGGGATCCATAAATTCAACAATGATTTTTTTTCCGTTACCGATCTTGAGAGCGTTCTCCAGAGGCAATTTCTCCATCTTCTGCGCCATCTTCTTTAAAAGACTATCACGGGTGATGTTGACGCCGCTTTTGGACACCAGGGTGCCGTAAAGCACGATCTCGTCCTTCGGCATGTAATAGTAAAGCTGATTGCCGCTATACACTTCATAAATTCCCTTGATGGATGTGGGTACGATACTTTCAAACTTGTTTTTCGGAAAACTTTTTTTGAACTGGTCCTCCACCGATGCGTTTTTGGCAAATATCACAACCGGGATCAGACAAAGCACAAACAAAATAATGGCCGTAAGTTTTTTCACAGGGAACCTCCTTCATAAATCATGGGATATTATAAAACAATCCATCGATCCGTCAAGCGTATCCGTGGAATCGCCGTTTTTTCAATTTGTATCCGGTACGTATATATCATCTTAAGACATTTGATAATTTTTGTCCCGAAATAATCTCAGGCAGGCTTTGACCACCTCGGCGTCATAGAGAGTGCCCGCATTATCTTCAATTTCCGCAAGCGCCATTTCAAGCGCCAGCGCCGGTCTGTAGGGACGGTACGATATCATGGCCTCCACCACATCGGCAACGGCGAGAATACGGGACTCGATGAGAATTTCGTCATTCTTCAGTCCCAAAGGATATCCCGAACCATCCATGCGTTCATGGTGTTGATAAACAATATCGGCCAAAGGCCAGGGCGATTCAACTTCTTTCATGATGTCATAACTGTAGCGGGGATGATTTTTCACAAAAGAAAATTCGATATCACTGAGAATCGCGGGTTTACAGAGAATTTCTGCCGGAACCGAAATTTTCCCGATATCATGAATGGCGCTGGCCATTCGTATCGCCTCAATTTTATCCTGAGGAAGTTTCATTTCCGTGGCAATAGCACGGGCCAAATCGGCAACCCGTCTTTGATGGCCGGCCATGTAAGGATCTTTTGCCTCTGATGCCGTCCCCAGGACCTGAATGGTTATTTTGATGGATTGACGCAGACTTTCCAGCGTTTCATTCAGTCTGTTTTCCGCTCGTCTGCGAAGCGTTATATCCTCATAAATCACCTGGGACTGTTTCTGGCCGTTCCAGAAAATTTCCTTGCGGAAAACATGCAGATGGCGGATTTCTCCGTCCTTTCTGATAATGCTGATTTCATATTCGGACGGACCGAACTGGCCCTTCAGCCGTTTCTTCTTTCTTTCTTTGAACGCTTCGAACGTCTCAGGCGTATAGCGCTCCTGCAGCGGCGTGTTCTGCAATTCCTCTTTGCTGTCATACCCGTACATGTCCAGGATAGCCCTGTTGGCATAAAGCGTTTTTCCTTCAACCGTCGAAATACGGACACCGAGCGGAGAGTCATCGAGAGAATGACGGAAATTTTCTTCGCTTTTCCGCAGAGCATCTTCCATTTGCTTGCGTTCATTAATATTCCTGCTGACCCCCAGAAGGGACAACGGTTTGCCTTTGTCATCTCTGATTAAACTGAAATTGCATTCTCCCCAGACGGTTTGGCCGTTTTTACAGCAAAACTCAAGTTCCAGAGACCGCTCCAAAACATAATCCGGAGGAGCTCCCAGAGCTTTAGGCATTTCAATGGCAAAGAAATCCATCGCCGCCTGGAAAGATTGTACGGTCAAAAATTTGTCGAGAGAGAATTTTTTGAAGTCTTCAAGCGAATAACCCATTAACCTTTCAACAGAGGGGCTGATATAATTGATTTTCAGGTTCAGATCCATCAGCCACACGTAATCTTTCATATTATCCGCCAGCAGACGATATTTTGCTTCACTTTGCCTGATGAGTTCCTCCGACCGTTTTCTCGCGGTGATGTCGTGCATATTGACAATGGCGGCTTCCACGACATGATCCTTGACCAAATTGCTGGCCGTGACTTCAAACGTCCGCCAGCTTCCGTTTTTATGATGCAACCGTATTTCGCCTTTCTGCACAGGCGCTTGGATATTGTGGAAAAGTTTCCCCGCAGCATCAGCGACGATTTGCGCATCATCCGGATGAACCAGGTCATATCCCGATGCCCCCAGCCTTTCTTCAACACGGTATCCGAGTATCTTTTCAACAGCCGGATTTTCGTAAGTGATCCTTCCTCGCGTGTCGGCAATAATAATGATGTCGGACGATTGTTCCGTAACAGATTTGAATAACTGCCTTTCGCGGTGCAGCTTTTCCTGCACCTGTTTGCGTTCGGTAATATCCCGGACAATTCCTCTGAAACCTATCGGGGTGCCTGCAACATCCTTCAGCAGAAAGACAAAACCTTCGATATCTCTTTTGGCGCCGTCTTTTCTTATGATCTGCCATTCCAGATTTGTTACCGGCTGATCCGTTTCGTAAATACGATTAAAAACAATATAAAGCGCTTTTGAATTTTTTTCGTCCATATACTGACGGTTTTTCATTCCCGTCATTTCCTCGCGGGAATAGCCGAAATGCCGGCAGGTGGCATCGTTGAAAAAAGTAAAATTGCCGGAAAGGTCGACTTCAAAATACCCTTCCTCCATGTTCTCAAGAATGGTCCGGTATTTTTCCTCGCTCCGGCGCAGCGATTCTTCCGCTTTTTTGCGCTCCGTAATGTCAATCCCCATACCCACCACAAAAGGCTTCCCGTCGTGATGCAGAAGATTGCCCGAAAGCAAATACGGTGTTACAGAACCGTTTTTGGAAAGAACCGGCATTTCAAAGGCGATATGGCCTGTTCTTTGAAATTCCTCGAACTTGGCCAATAAAAAATCTTTCTGGTGTTCCGATATCAAAGCCGACGGTCTCATTTGGCCGAGTTCCTCATCCGAATATCCGGAAACAGCGGAAAAGGTTTTGTTCCATCTGAAGAAAGTCATACTGGCGGTATCAAACATGAAGAAAGGGACCGTCAGACTGTCCAGTACGGAACGGTTGAAATCGATTTCTTTACAAACCTGCTCTTCCGCCCGTTTGCGTTCGGCAATGTCGCGGACGGTTCCGATGATTCCTATCGCATTATTGTCTTGATCTCTTAAGAACGTTATCTTGTTTTCCACCCATATCGTTGATCCATCCTTGCGGATATGCTGATATTCAAGAACCCGCGATCTTTTCAAATCCCGGTCGGGCCGCTTTTCTATTTCCATCTCCTCAGCCAGCATCTCCATGAACCAGGCGAGCGTTTCAGGATCAACAAGATTCTCCACTTTCATGGTCATCAATTCTTCTGCCGTGTATCCAAGAAGATGATACGTGGAAGGACTGGCATACGTATAATTGAAATTCATGTCGATGGTGAAGATGACGTCGGTCAGATTTTCTGCCAGCAGACGGTACTTGGCCTCACTTTTCTCAAACTGTTCTTTGATCTTCTTTTTATCGGTGACATCCTGGGTCTGTGTGAGAACATACAACTCCTGTCCGATGGTCACCAGTGCGGCGGCCACATTTCCCCAGTGAACGTTGCCGTTTCTGTCACGAAACCGCAATTGAAAATCCGTCACGGTGCCTTTTTCAAGAAGTTCCCGAACCAGTGCGTCGCGTTCGGCCATATCCACCCAGAGATTGATTTCCGAAGAGGTGCGTCCGATGAGTTCTTCGCGGCGGTATCCCAGAAAATTACTGTAAACCTCGTTGACTTCAACATAGCGGCCATCCTGCAGGCTGGATATGCAGATCCCGATCGGACTATATTTGAACGCCAGCGCGTATTTTTCTTCAGGGCCGCAAAAAGACTCCTTCCCGTTTTTATGTCCGGCCGTCTTTGGGGACGCGCCGCTGATCGCCGGTTTGTCTTTCTGCGGCATCCTGCGGGTATCCTGCGAAACCTTCCTCTTTAATCCGGAAGGGTTGACCTCTCTGGACTTGGATTTTTTTCCCAACGTCTTGGTACTGTCAGGGAGAGAGAGTAAGGCGTTAACGTTTTTATCTTCTTTACCGTCCTTGCTTTCCATTCCTTCTCCTCACGCAAAGTCGTCTATACAGCCTCAATGTCCGCTCAAAATTCTATCGGATTGTTATAATGTGAATGAAGCTAAAGGAAGAATTTTAATAAGTCAATGTAAATATACGGAAGATATTCGCCCGTGTCTCATTAAAAGTTTGCCCACAGCTTTTTTATAAACAATGTTCTTTTATATATTATTAACCTATAATGAGCTGTCGAAAAATAAAAGCTTTATTTTCTCAAATCGGAGCCTGATTCCTACTGAATTTCCGCGTGATAGCTCTGCAGGGATTTTGCCCGTCCGTGGCCCTGCTTCAGCGCTGCAATTCCCTTGACGGCCGCGACCGCTGCCGCGATGGTCGTGATATAAGGAATTTTATATTTAATGGCTGCTTTACGGATATAGGAATCATCATATTTGCTGAGGCGCCCGGCCGGTGTGTTAATCACCAGTTGAATTTCGCCGTTCTTGATGGCATCCACAATATTGGGCCTGCCCTCATGCATTTTAAGAATCTTTTCGGCCTCGATTCCGTTTTCTTTCAGAAACCTGTGCGTCCCCTCCGAGGCAAGAATTTGAAAACCGATTTTTTTAAACGCCCGCGCCGCTTCCAGCACGCCGCCCTTGTCTTTTTCTTCCACCGTAATCAGAACGGTTCCCTCCGAGGGAAGGTTTTGCTGAGTCGCTTCCTGTGCCTTGTAATAAGCCAGGCCGAAAGAATCGGCCAGTCCCAGCACTTCGCCGGTGGACCGCATTTCCGGGCCCAGAACCGGGTCGACTTCCGGATACATGTTAAA
The DNA here is from genome assembly GCA_017993615.1 of Smithella sp. Lineage (GTDB taxonomy): Bacteria > Desulfobacterota > Syntrophia > Syntrophales > Smithellaceae > Smithella. The sequence continues at coordinate 28,158 of JAGOMJ010000025.1, forward strand.
GGGAAAAACGGCCTCCTTCACGCCGAAGTGACGGAACGTTTTGTTTTTCAGATTCAGATCCTTAAGCTTTTTGCCCAGCATGATTTGCGTGGCCAGACGCGCCATGGACACATTACAGACTTTGGAAACCAGTGGCACCGTGCGCGAGGCGCGGGGATTCGCCTCCAGAATGTAAACCACATCATTGGCGATGGCGTACTGTATGTTCATCAGGCCGATTACTCCGAATTCCACGGCAATTTTTTTTGTATAGTCATTGATAGTTTCAATGTGACGCAGCGGAATGCTCACCGGCGGAATGACACAGGCGGAATCGCCGGAATGAACACCGGCCAGCTCGATATGTTCCATGACCGCCGGAACAAAAGCATCCGTGCCGTCCGAAATCGCGTCGGCTTCCGCTTCGATGGCGTTTTCCAGAAACTTGTCGATCAGAATCGGCCGCTCCGGCGTGACGCCGACTGCCGCGTTGACATAGCGTTTGAGCATTTCCTCATCATGTACGATCTCCATGCCGCGCCCGCCCAGCACGTAGGAGGGACGCACCATCAGCGGATAACCGATGTCACCGGCCACTTTCAGCGCCTGCTTGAGATTGCTGGCCATGCCGGATTTCGGCATGGGAATGCCCAGTTTATCCATCATCATGCGGAAACGGTCGCGGTCTTCCGCCAGATCGATCGTCTCCGGCGATGTTCCGATAATTTTCACACCGGCTTTGGCCAGTTCCGCAGCGATGTTAAGCGGGGTCTGTCCGCCGAACTGCACAATCACCCCTTCCGGTTTTTCTTTCTCGTAGATGCTTAAAACATCTTCCACTGTCAGCGGTTCAAAATACAGTTTATTGGAGGTGTCGTAATCCGTGGAAACCGTTTCCGGATTGCAGTTGACCATGATGGATTCGATACCTTCATCGCGCAGGGCAAATGCCGCGTGAACGCAGCAGTAGTCGAATTCAATACCCTGGCCGATTCGATTGGGCCCGCCGCCCAAAACCATTACCTTGCGATTCCCGGTTACAGGCACAGTATCCGGCGCGTTGTAGGTGGAAAAATAATACGCTGCATTTTCCACGCCGCTGACCGGTACGGCTTCCCAGGCTTCCGTTACGCCCAACGCCTGCCGCTGTTTGCGGATCGCCTCTTCCTCTTTGCCCAAAATCTGTGCCAGATATTTATCGGCAAAGCCGTCTTTTTTCGCCTGCGCCAGCAGCTCATCGGGCATCTTTTTCTTTTTATACTGAAGAATTCTTTCCTCCAGGCCGACCAGGTCCTTCATCTGCTCGATGAAATATTTTTTAATATGGGTTTTGGCGGACAGCGTCTCAACCGAAGCACCTTTGCGCAGGGCCTCATACATGATGAATTGCCGTTCGCTGGAGGGCTCGGAGAGCATTTCCATCAATTCATCCAACGATTTCGCGTTGAAGTCTTTAACAAATCCCAGGCCGTAACGTTTTTTCTCCAGCGACCGGATGGCTTTCTGTAACGCTTCCTTGTAATTTTTGCCGATGCTCATGACTTCGCCGACAGCGCGCATTTGCGTGCCCAGCTTGTCTTCCGAACCGGGGAATTTTTCAAAATCCCAGCGGGCGAATTTGACGACGACATAGTCGCCCGAGGGTGTGTATTTTTCCAGCGACCCGTCCCGCCAGTAGGGAATTTCATCCAGCGTCATTCCGGAAGCCAGAATGGAGGAAATCAGCGCAATGGGAAAACCCGTGGCTTTGGAGGCCAGCGCGGAGGAACGCGACGTACGCGGATTGATTTCGATGACGACCACGCGGTCTGTTTTGGGATCGTGCGCAAACTGCACATTGGTGCCGCCGATCACCTGGATGGCCTCGACGATTTTGTAGGAATAATCCTGAAGGCGTTTCTGCAATTCCGGAGTAATGGTCAGCATCGGCGCGGTGCAGTAGGAATCGCCGGTGTGCACGCCCATCGCATCGACGTTTTCAATGAAGCAGACGGTGATCATCTGGTTTTTCGCGTCACGAACGACTTCCAGTTCCAGTTCCTCCCAACCGATGACCGATTCTTCAATCAGAATCTGGCCGATGAGGCTGGCCGAAATGCCGCGGCTGGCAATGAGGCGCAGCTCTTCCAGATTATAGACAATGCCGCCTCCGGTGCCGCCCATTGTGTAAGCCGGCCGGACCACGACAGGGTAACCCATTTTTGTGGCGATTTTTTCCGCTTCTTCAACGGAGGTGGCCGGTTCGCTTTTGGGCATATCGATGCCAAGTTTGTTCATCGTTTCCTTAAAGGCGATTCTGTCTTCGCCGCGCTCGATCGCATCAACCTGCACGCCGATAACTTTCACGTTATGTTTTTCCAGCACGCCCTTTTTGTAAAGTTCCGACGTCAGATTAAGGCCGGTTTGTCCGCCCAGATTGGGCAGGATGGCGTCCGGTTTTTCGTTTTCAATAATTTCCGTTAATGCCTGGATATTCAGAGGTTCTATATACGTCACATCCGCCATCCCCGGATCGGTCATGATGGTCGCCGGATTGGAATTCACCAGCACGATTTCATAACCGAGGTTTCGCAGCGCCTTGCACGCCTGCGTTCCCGAATAATCAAATTCACAGGCCTGTCCGATAACAATCGGGCCCGAACCGATGATCAAAACTTTTTTAATATCCGTTCTTTTTCCCATGGATTTTCCTTTTCCTCATAAGGTTATTTTTTATATTCCGCGTCAACGGTGATTCCGATGCCGCCGCGCACGGCAAATTCCGCGCTGACTTTGCACCAGCGGGGTTTCAGCGCTGCTACCAGATCATCCAGAATGATATTGGTGACATGTTCGTGGAAAACACCCTCATTACGGAAGGACCATAAATACAGTTTCAGCGATTTGGATTCGACAATTTTTTTATCCGGTATGTATTGGATTTTAATTTTGGCAAAATCCGGCTGGCCCGTTTTGGGACAGACGCAGGTAAATTCTTCCGTCTGCAGGGTGACAACGTAGGCACGTTTTTCGTTGTGATTGGGAAATGTCTCCAGTTTGCGCACCGGCTTTGCCGCCTTTCCCAGCAGTGTTAATCCTGCAAAATCATTTTTCTTTTTTTCTTTGGGCATGTTTTTGCCTTGGGTAAAAATGGTATATTCGTTTACCGAAAGTGGGTAATAATATCAAGCATATTCGTCGGGAAAAAGAAAAAATGTCTATCTATCTGTTTTTTGTGATAGAATCACCTTAACCCAGATAAGGAGAAAATACGGCAATGACAGAGAACAAACAGCCTCTTCCCGAAAATACCTGGAAGTGTAGTAATTGCGGCAATACGGTGGTGCAAATTACACCACCGGAAACGTGTCCGGTTTGCAAACAGAAATGCGAATTTCTGAACGTAACCTGCTATCAGCCCGATTGCGGTTTTACGGGAATGGACAAAAGACTCAAATAATCTGCCGGATTTTTGTCCGGCAGATTTTGTTTCATGACTGACCGGGGATGACGATCTTGGAAGCTTCCTCACGTTCCATTTCCTTGGCTTCGGCGATCATCGCCTGAACCGTTTTTTCAATGGCCACCGGTAATTTTTCTGCAGCTTCGGCAAGCGTCTTTGCTCCTTCGATAAGACATTGAACAGGAATCGGACCGTTGGGCGACATCAACTGGGTCATACCGGTAAAAATCGGTTCGCGGCTGGTGTCAGGCGAGCCGTCCAGATTCACAGGATTGAGCCGCCTGATGGTGGCAAACGTCAGGTCGGTGAAAGCTTCTTCCTTATAAAGGTTGTTGGTGTCTATCTTAATATCCGTCATTTTGGTTGAGCCGTTATTCATTTTTTACCTCCTTTTCCTACAAGCTTTCTATGCACGGAAAAAAACGGAAACTGTACGCTACGGCCTCCCCTTTTTTCGGATCATGACTCAAATCGGATGCAAGCTGACAATCAGTTATGTTAAAATAGGAAAAACTTCAATGAATATTTTGACGCAATCAAGAACGAACGAATCCGGTTTCCTTCAATTCCCGCGCTACGGTTCATCCGGAAAAAAATTAAACCGGCATTGGCTTAAAATAAATAAATTTAATAACTTATCCGGTTAATATTTCATTGACAACCCGGGGTGAGTTTCCTATACTGCTTGAAAGTGAGAGACAGATTTTTTATCATGATCACCTTAAAACATTCCTGAGAGAACAAAATGAATCATTACGACCTTTTCAAATCATGGCATCAACTTATGACACAGACAACCGACATGGCCTGCAATAAAAAAATCAAATCAGAGGCCCCCGTAGAGCCGCTCGGCGCACTGGCTTCATGGGTGGATTTGGGCACCAGGCTGTCGCATTTAACCTGGGCAAGATTTTCCGAAGATGCCTGGGAGTATTCCATCGACTTCTGGCAGCGTTGCGTTCTTTTCATGGATACCATGCGCCGGCGCGGCAACACCATGCTGGAGCATTATCAGCAGGGCATGCCGCCTCTTCTGGACTATGAATTCGAAGTCGTTCTGGACGCACGCAAGTTTCCCCGTCCGGTCAACTATTCGCTGCTGTACATCAGACACCCGGAAGGCAAGGAACCGAAACCCGGGAAAAGGCCCATTCTGGTTATTGACCCGCGAGCCGGGCACGGACCGGGAATCGGCGGATTCAAAAAAGATTCCGAGGTGGGCATGGGTCTTGCGGAAGGTCATCCGGTTTACTTCGCATCCTTTACACCCGAACCGCTTCCGGATCAGACCATGGAAGATGTCGAACAGGCGGAGATCCG
>JAGOMJ010000026.1 GCA_017993615.1 Smithella sp.
ACGTTTCCCGAACAGACGCTGCAATATTTCGAAGAAGCCGATTTTGCCATCAGAGGTGAAGCGGAAAAAGGACTGACCGATTTAATCACGCACCTGTCTCAGCCGGATCAAATTGCAAAAGATCAGATTCCCGGATTGATCTGGAGAGAAAGCGGAGCCATCAGGTGCAATCCTCCCTTGTTCATCGAAAATCTTGACGCCCTCGGTTCGCCGGATTGGGATTTAATCAATCCCTGCCATTATCCTTTCCAGACATCTTACTTTGCCCGGTCAAAAATCGTCGCGCCGCTTATTATGACCCGCGGATGCCCTTACCACTGCACCTTCTGTTCCTGCCGCGCAATCACCGGCCATAAGATCAGGGCCCACAGCGTTTCCTACATGATCCATCAAATCAAGCTACTGCAATCGCGCTTCGGCATCAGAGAGGTATGTTTCATTGACGATAATTTTCTGGCAAGGAAAGATCTGGTCATGGAGTTGTGTGAAAAGATCCTTGCTGAAAACCTGGACATCCGGTGGTCTTGTTTCGGCATTCGTCTGGACCTGGTTGACGAACAGGTGCTGGACCTGATGGAAAAATCCGGCTGCTATTTATTAACCGTGGGTATCGAATCCGGATCCCAGCGGATTCTCGATCATATGAAAAAAAAGCTGACGATTGAACTCATTGAAGAAAAAATCAAACTCATCAACAGCAAAACACGCATAAACATTATCGGCAATTTCATCATCGGTTATCCTGCTGAGAATGAAGACGACATCCGAAAAACCATAAAATTCGCCAGAAAGCTTCCTCTATATGGCGCCAACTTCTTCCCGTTTCATCCCACGCCCGGTACGGAAATTTTCAATCAACTTCAGACCCAAAAAGATTTTGAGTTTCATCATTGGGACTTAATGGGACAGGACATGAAACCCTATGTGCCTGAAGGCATGTCTCGTAAAAAATTCACCTGGCTGTTCGCGCTGGCATTTATTAATTTTTATTTGCGGCCGAAAGTCATTCGGAATGTTCTTCGGGCCACCAAATCTCTGGATAAATTGAAATATATCGCATACAGAATTTTTAAAATCATCAGATGATTTTTTCTCTATCTTAATCGCATGAAAATTATCGGTATCAACGTCATACCAGTTAACCCTTTACAGCGGTTTATCTCCCTCCGGTTTATGAGTCCATGCACAGAGGATCAAGTCTTTTGTTATGTTGACGGATTTTAAAATTCTGTGTAGTTAAAAAAGATGATTCCCGATGACGGGGCTCATTGATTCTCTGGAGCCGATGACCAGAATCGAACTGGTGACCTACTGATTACGAATCAGTTGCTCTACCGGCTGAGCTACATCGGCATCCGGAATGAATCAGCCTCTTATAAAGAGGTCAAACTCTTATCTTAAGGGTTATTGATTGTCAAGTTTTTACATCTTTTTGCAAGCAAGGTCGAGACCATGATTCTTTTCCTACTGATTTTTTTAAGTCTTTACGGCGGCATTAATTTTTACGCTTTTCTGAAGGCAAAAACTCTCTTCCACTTTTCCGGCAAAATTGAAATCATCATAATTATTTCAATGATTTTTCTTATTCTGGCTCCGATTATCATAAAACTGGCGGAAAAAATTCATTGGGAAACGCTGGCCCGATCAATAGCTTATTGCGGGTACCTGTGGATGGCTTTTGTTTTTTTATTTTTCGTTATTCATGTTTCCTTTGATCTGATCCGGCCGTTATTAAAAATAATATTTCAGACCCCGGGAGGCGACTCTTTAAAAAACATTCTTTTTTTCACGGCTCTTTTCCTTTCTTTGTCTTTTGTGGTGTACGGGTTCTTCGACGCGAAAAACATACAAGTCAAAAAGCTGGAAATCCATACTGAAAAATTACCGCCCGGGCATGAAACATTACGTATTGTGCAGATATCCGACGTTCACATCGGGCTGATTGTCAGGGGTAAACGCCTGCAAAACATCCTTGAAAAGGTACGGGAGGCAAAACCGGACATTCTGGTTTCCACGGGAGATTTGCTGGACGGAGAACTGGACAATATCGCGTCTGAAGCAAAAAGAATGATGGAAATAAAACCAAAGTTTGGAAAATACGCCATCATGGGCAATCATGAATATTACGCGGGAATTGAAAAATCTCTGGCATTTACAAAAAGTGCCGGTTTTGAAATACTAAGAGATGAGAGCAAAAAAATAGCCGGAATACATATGATCGGGCTGGATGATCCGACCGGACGCGGTTACGGTGTTTCAGAAAAAAACCCCAGCTTATCCAATCTGTTCCCGGTTAAAAAAAGTAAAGAGTTTATTTTATTGTTAAAACACCAGCCGACCATCAGAGAAGATAAAAATTTCGACTTGCAGCTTTCCGGCCATACCCATGGGGGACAAATTTTCCCATTTATGTTCCTGACGAGGATTTTTTTCCCAAAAAACAGCGGATATCATCAATTATCCGATAACAAATCCGTTTATATAAGCAAGGGAGCGGGCACATGGGGGCCGCCCGTTCGTTTCCTTGCACCTCCGGAAATCACAATTATTGACGTAATAAAAAAATAATGCTCTTTAATATCCAATATTTAAAGAAACGAAGCGCTCCAAAGCGCTGTTGTTTTCATTAGCGATTTCAAAGTACGGGCATCCCTGTAAAAAAATTGTTCTATAGGGCTTAAGTGCTTAAAAAAACGTTTATATTTTCATTCATAAAATGCTGTTTCTCCTTGACAACCGAGACATGCTTGTATATTATTTCGCCACTTTGTAAAAATAAGTTTATTGCTTCAATCAAAAGCCCTTTTTTTCTTTAAACACCGGCTTTTAACAAAAAGGTAACTGTGTGATTTAAGAAACGGGGAGGAGTTGTTAAAAAATTTTGACGAGCTTTTTTCGCTTTTCAATATGTTTTTTAAGAAAAAGGTGAATATTTTTATGCATTCGATAAATGACATGAAGAAAAGTAGTGATGGCGTTTCTCGGCATATTTTATTTTAAAAGTATATTATCACGTAACCAAACTACTTAACCCAAAGGATATTGATGAAAAGAAAATTTGTCATTGTTTTGTCATTATTATTTTTTTTAACCTTTACCCTTCTTGCGGCCCTGCCGGTTATGGCCAATGAACCTCTTGAGGGGATTCAGCTTGCGTTAAGCGGTGTCAGCGCGGACGATGCAAATGCGGCCGCTGATCAGGAGGCAGTCAAAGCTCCGAAAGAAACAACGGACGTTCAAGAAACAAAAGCGGTCGAAGCTCCTCCCGTTGCCGAACCGCAAAAGCCAGTCACGACTCAGGAGGGATCGGCAAAGAGCATCGAGCAGGAGTTAAAAGAACTTAAAGAGGAAATTCAAAAATTACGGGGAGAAAACGAAGCGCGCAAAAAGCTGGAAATCCCCGAAGAAGAAAAAAGCCAGACCATTGACGACATACTTTCTGCCGCAGGCCGGCAGTATTCTCTTTTGAAGAAAGGCACTGTCGGGCTGTCCTATACGTTCAACTATGCGTATTACTCCGGCGATGCCATTGATGAATCAACAACGGTTTTGCGCAGAGTCAATCATAATCTGACCAATACCCTTGCTCTCGAATACGCTTTTTTTAATAATCTCACCGTCAGTTCTAATTTTCCTTTCGTTTACAAATACAATAAAGTGGGCACCGATGAATCTCTTGACGTAACGGATCTGGGAGATATCTCTATCGGATTCTCGTGGCAGCCGTTTAAAGCCGGAGGTCGCATCCCCACAACCATATTATCATTGAGTTTGTCCCTCCCCACAGGAAGCAGCCCCTTCGAAATTAATTATGAAGACGAACTGGCAACCGGTTCCGGCTATTACGGAATTGGCGCGGGGGTTTCGTTCAGCAAGGTGTTGGACCCGCTGGTCGCCTTCGGCAATTTAAACTACACCTACGGCATACCCGAAAGCGGCCTGTCTCAAATTCTGTATGAGGATCCTTCTGACCCGGCATCGAAAATATATCTGGAAAAAGTCGAGCCGGGAAGCAGCATCGGAGTGTCCATGGGATTCGGTTATGCCCTGTCCTATCAGGCTTCTTTGAATATGAGCGCGCAATTCAGTTATTCCTTCGGCAGCAAATACAAATCCAACACCGGCACCACTGAAACAGGCAGTTCCCTCTCTTCATCATTTAACGTGGGAACCGGTTGGAGAATAACTCCTTCAAGATCAATATATGCAACTGTCAGCATGGGGCTGACCAATAACGATCCCGACGTGTCTTTATCTTTGCGGTTACCGTATGAATTTTAGGAGAATCTCTATAAGAACTTTTTAACGATCAGAAAAAAATGTTTTTTTACGTTTTATCTTACAACATAGTAATGGGGGAGGGATGATGACAATACTTTCAAAGATCAAAAGGTTGATTACCTATTTATCATTATCTTTACCGGTATTATCTTTTTTCCGAAGGAAAATTTTAAATTCGAATAAATTGCTTTTGTATGTGCCGATCTATTCTTTGTTCATTACATTGGCGGCGGTTTTATTTTTCGGCCTGCACCAGGCAGAAGGCGCTTTCAATGAATCCATGGCCATTGACACCAAAGCCATTTCACTGGCCAACAACGTGACGGCTGATCCCCCGGGGACCGCATCTATTCATTATAACCCTGCCGGACTCTCTTTTATGGGGGACGGCAGTTACATCAGTGCGGGTCTCATTCCTGCGGTTCTCAAAATGTCAGGGACATTTGAATCCGACCCCAACCATCAGGCCTTTCATGATTATCAGGGAAATGTCATTGTTGATCCGCTTGCCGGAAGATCCAGCAGCACCAGCACGGGCAGAATGTTCATTCCCATTCTGAACGACACGGCGCCGGCCGTTATGGGTCCGATATTCGGCTTATCCTACAGAAAGCCCGGCTCCAAATGGACGTTTGGATACACGACCTATGCCCAGTACGGCGGTGGATGGGAATATGGCGACGATGATCCGGCGATGTACGGAGCAAAATCCGTGTATCTGCAGCATCTGATTTATGCCGCTCCGGCCATCAGCTACCGGATCAACAACAATCTGGCCGTGGGCGCCTCGTTCGGCATCGGGCAGACAGCCATGGGACTGGAACTGAAAATGAGAGGTCCCAATGAAATCGTCAACATAACGAAAATTCTGGGGGACGCAACACAGGGCATGGCCAATCCGCTTTTCGATGTCACGGTTCCCCTGCCGCTTTTCGCCGGCGGCGTCGGGGTTTATGATAATATAGGCGATTTATCATTGAGCTTAAGAGATGATTTTTCTCCCTCTTATAATCTGGGAGTATTGTGGGAACCCTTTGACTGGGTAGCGCTTGGACTTTGTTATCAGAGTGCCGTTAAATCAAATGTATCCGGCAAATTCAGTCTGAAATACAGTGAAGACTGGCAAAGAATGGTGGCCTGGTCGGGCAGTACCGCTGTCATGCAGATTTCGTCGATCATTTTTGACCTGCCTTACACGGCCACAGATGAACAAAAGGGAACCGTCTCGACGACTCTGGAATTTCCTCAAATAGTCAATGTCGGCGTCAAACTCAAACCGACAAAGCGACTGTCTCTTTTAGGCGAAGTGCACTGGGCGGAGTGGTCCGCGGTCAAGGAAAACGATCTCAAATTTGATCAAAAGGTTCAATTTCTTCAGATGGCCAAATTCATGGGTTACAGCGGAGGATCATACAATATGAAAGTGGCCAGAGAATTCAAGGATACGCTGAACTGGGGCGTGGGTGTTGAATACCAGTTGCTGGATTGGCTCCAATTGCGGGCCGGTTACGAAAACCGTACGAGTTCAACTATTGATGAATATTACGATCTTATGTACGCCCTTCCCTCCATGCGCTATTTCGGCGCCGGTATGGGAATTCAATGGAAAGATATCGATATCGACCTCGCGCTGGGTTATATGATCAGTAAATCATTTAAAATCAGACCCGGGCAAAGTAAAAACATGAACTCCTATACGCTGGGAGACGGTCTGAATACATCTTACCGGGGGTTGAGTTATGAACAGGAAGTCTCTGTTTACCTGGCCTCGTTGAAAGCCACAATGCCCCTTCATATCGTGACCGATATGATTTTTGGTTTACTGCCTTTTAAATTCGGTTCATCCAAGGGCAGCAAGGTTGCAGATCTTAAAGAACCGGTGGATTCATCCGCTAATTTCATGAATAATATGCGTTATAAAAACAAGTATTATTTTATTGAAGACAGCGAATAAGATTGGAATCGGACTCCGGTTGGTCGGGTCAAAGGAGTGCTTACGATTTGGCTTTACGCTGGAGTGATTGCATTTTCCGCATATCCTCTTCCATCGCGCGGAGATGCTGCTCTCTCGGTTCGTACCATGTGCTGACATTGCTTCTGTAAATATCATAAATAACCCGGCTTGCCTCGGGATATACGTTCACGTAAATATTGAAGACATTCAGCAAAACCACCGGATCCTTCACATTCCTGAAACGCGAGGGCCCCAGGTCAACCCATTGCACTTCGGGCGGAACGGCGGCCAGCATTGATTCATGAACCAGCACAGCGGCATTTTTCTCGAAATAGACAAGTTTCCATCCCGCCTTTAAAAAGTCTTCAATTAAAAAATGTCTGTTGTAATGAATGATGGCTGTCTTAAAAGGATAGCGTTGATTAAAACGCCTCATGTCCTCAGGGGTTGGCAGCATGCGTTCCAGTTGCCAATAATCAGGTGCAACCTGTTTATGATAGGGCACAAGACGCGGGTCAATAAAAACCTTATAATCGGGATAAAGCGCCCAGATCAGATAACCGCCGAGCAGGTAATCGTTAAATATCGGCCCTTCGAGTTTATACTTCTTCAAAAACGCCACTTCTGCAACAGGGACACTCTCGTCAAGCCCGGCTCCGAACCACCGGTTATAGGCGCCATATCTGATATTCTGATTGGCCACATTGATAAACAGGAAGAAAAAAATGATCAACGATATGAGGGTTGCTTTTCCGGTCAGGGTCTTCCAATGGAACCGGTGAATCCAATACACAAACATGAAGAAAAAAGTAAAAGAAAGAAGGTATCCGCCTCTCATTCCCCGCATGCTTCCCCAGGATGTTGCCAGAAAGATGAAAAGCAGCGCAAAATCACAGGATTTCTTCTTGATAAAATCAAAAAGGAAAATACATCCGAGGATCATCATCATCAAAAAGAACAGCCAGGCGACCTGACCCTGTAGGACAAAAAGGCTTCTGACGCTTTTCAAATAAGGCCATAAGGAGACATACGCCGAAATATATTTGCTGTTCAGCTCATAAATCTCGGAGGTCAATCCATGGTAAATACTCCAATGATAAGTAATACCGTAAGGATTCAACAAGGTCACCGCCAGAGAGAAAAAGTATGCTATGCCAAAATGAATCAGTTCATCGCTGGTGAATGATTCTCTCGGAAAGATTATTCTATTTAAAATTTCGCCAGTAAATATCAGAGCAAGAAAAATAAGGGCTAAAATAAAAGCACCGTGCAGGTTGACCCAAAATGCAAAGAGCACTGGATAACAATAGAATAAATGTTTTCTTCGGGTCACTTTGACGGAAAAAAAGATAAAGACCGTCCAGGAAAACAATAAGGCCGAAAACAGCTCCGGTTTGTAAAAACTACAAACCATGGAACAGGTGATGCCGATGGCGGCAATAACGGTTAACGCTGTAACATCCAGTCGTTGGCCTGTCGATCGCAGGAAAAGGTAAAAAGAAAGAAAAATTCCGAGAAAGATCAGCCACTGAAACAACCACAGACCGAAGCCGCCCATGCAATGATACATGAGGTAAAGAATAATGCTGCCCAGAAACGTATTATAAATCCAGCCGGAATCCGCCGGCGTCCAGGAAAAAATGGAATGATCGATCACCAGGGTATGATGGGTTAAATAATATTTTCCCAGAGCCATCTGCCACCATAAATCGTAATCGCCGCGCGGCAGCGGATACGCCAGAAAAATCAGCAGGGGCACTAAGATAGCTGTCATCCATTTCAGACCGGGGGAAGCAGCCAGTCTTTCAGAAACGGCAACCAGACAAGAAGTTATCGATGGTCGGCGGTTGCTTTTCCGACTTTGAGTCTTCAATAAATCGTTATCGGAAATTATTTCCTTTTCGCCCATGCGACTCCAGGTAATGAGAAAAAATTATTGTTCTTTCTCTTTATAAGTTCTTTCAACACCAGACTGCAAAACGCTAATCAAACCACTTATGGAATGTATAGCACCCTCTGGTGATTTCGAATCCGAATTTGACCAGAATTTTTTGCACGGCAATATTATTGAGCTGGGTGGAAATAACCATTCTCCTGGCGTCTTTTGACAAGCACCACGCCTTGGCTCTGTGCAAAAATGACTGATAGATGCCCTGCCCCCGGAAATCGGGATGAATCCCTCCCAGAAACAATTCGCCCTCATCCGGATTATTCATGCGGAAAACGCCAAAAGCTACGATTCTGCCTTGAATCTCGGCTACCATAAAATTTTCATCGGAACCTTTTGCAACGCAGGCTTTTCTTGCCCAGTCCACATAAACGTCATCGCATTTATCACGGTCCAGTCTTGGGTCGGCATGATAATGTCCGAAATAGCCGCGAAACGACTCTATCGCTACCCGCTCAACAACGTTTTCTTCTCCCCGCCGGATCGGCCTGAAATGAACATCATCATCTGAAGAAGAAACCGGCCGCCTCAGAAGATCAAATGTATAATAAACGAGGGTATCCATCAGAAGGAAGCCTTGCTTTTCCATGGATTGCGCCGCGCCAAGATCAGATATACTGCAACGTGCAATTAATAATTTTACCGCATGGCTGACGCAGAAATCCAGGACAGAGGGAAGGCGATCCGCCGTCATATCAACAACTCTGGCTGTCTTAATACCAAAACGTTCCTGATCAATTTCCGAAATAAACATCTTGAATGCATCCGAACTCATGATGACCTCGCAGGGATCCTTTCCATGACTCAATCAATTCTTTATCACTATTGACCCGTTTATGACATAAGTCTAGAAATATTTCATTGCTCAAATTATTTTTCCTTCATTCATGGAAAAACAAATCGGGCCTTTCCTGAAACGCCTTTTCCTTTAAACGGATATTGGAATCCATGGCGGTCAAAATTTCCTTCTTCATGAAGAAACCGTCACTTACATTTCTCTTGAAGACATAATAAATGTATCTACCCGCCCTTGGATCAAGCCGGACATAAAAGTTAAAAACATTTGTCAGAATTTCCGGATTCCGGACATGTTTGAAACGGATCGGGCTGAGACTGATGTTGCCCGCTATCGGCTCAATGAGGGGCAACAGCGATTGATGTATCAGGATGGCCGCATTTTTTTCAAAATATAATAAACGCCAGTCGTCTCCGGCTTTTAAAAAATCAAAAATAAGCGCCATCTGTCTGTAATGAAGGATGGCAATGTTAAAAGGATATTTCTCTCTGAATCGACGGATATCATCCCGGCTGACATGTCTGATGGTGAATTCCATATAATCGGGAAATACCTGATTTCTGTAAAGGCCGCCGCGCGGATCAATAAACACCTTGTAATCAGGATAAAGCTTCCACAACAAATATCCGCCGATAACGTAATCGTTGAATATCGGTCCCGGCAGTTTATATTTTTTCAGAAATTCAACTTCCTCAACCGGCACGTAACCGTCAAGATCCCTTCCGAACCATTTATCGTCCGCCCCGTATTTTATGTTAAAAAAAGAAACCATGCCGAAAAAGAAAATGAAAACCATGATCGAAAAGACCGTCGTCTTGCTGCCGAATTTGGTCATCTGCAAACGGGAAACCAGCAGATAATAAAAGATAAAGAAAAAGACAATCGGGAAAAAATAGGTTGCCCGACTTGTTTCCATGCCTTTCCAATACAAAGCCAGACTGACGATGCATAAAGCAAAGTCACACGATTTATGTTTCATCAGATCATAGGCAACAAGAAACGCAATGCTCATCATCATCAGCGTCAATATCCAGGCCGTCATTCCGACACCGAATAACTCAGGCCCCATTTTCCTTAAATAAGGCCAGAGGCTGGCATAGGCCAGAACAAATTTGTCATACGGGCCGGAATAATCTCCCACGCCGACAGCGTTCATGATTGTCGGGACAAGGCTCTTCAAATAGTCAATCCCATAAGGATTGAGCAACGTGGCCGCTCCGGAAAGAATAAGGGCCAGGCCGAAATGCATCAGATCTTCCGTCTTCAACGATTTTTTCGGGAAAAAAATTCTATTGAGAAACTCGCCGGCAAACGCCAGGCCGAGAAACGCCAGACCGACAATAAAGGCTCCGTGAAGATTGACCCAAAAAGCGAAAATCGGCGGGAAAAGATAAAAAAGATACCGGTTGCCCCTGATCTTGATATGAAAAAAAATATGTGCCGTCCAACAGAATAAGAGTGCGGACAACAATTCGGGCTTGTAATAACGACAGGAGATGGAACAGGCCATGGCAACGGCGGCGATCACCGTCGCGCTGTTGATATCCAAACGCTGATGGATTGATCGCAGAAAAAGGTAAAAAGAAAGAAAAACGCCGCTGAATATAAGCCATTGAAAAAGCCACAAGCCGAATCCCTCCGCCCAATGGTAAAACAGATAAACGGCGATGCTTCCCAGACAGGTATTATAAATCCAGGTTGGATCCGTCGGCGTCCAGGAAAACATTGAGAGATCCATTTTCAGTGTATGGTGCGTGAGATAATATTGCCCGTGCGCCATCTGCCACCACACATCATAATCAATCCGGTCCACCGGATACTTGAGTAAAATCAGAACCGGAAGAAGGGAGATCATCAGCCACCTCAGATTGACTGATGCTGAAAGTTTTTCAGAAAAAGCAAAAAAAGACGACGCCCGTAAAGGATGTTGAGGGGCGTCATTGCCCGCAGCAACGGGGTTGCTTCCGTTTTCTTCCCTTTCGTCCATAGAATGGATTTTCCCCCTCGTGTTTTTCACAATAGAAATTCATTTACCCTGCAGCATATCCGGCATCAACGGACCCGATAAAAATCCATGATGGCCCTGACAACAGCCTGGACATCTTCTTCCGTCATCGCGTAGTAAAGGGGCAAACGCAAAAGACAGTTGCTGATCGCGGTCGTTACCTCCAAGGCGCCGCACGTCCTTGCGTATACTTTCCCGGCCGGAGAACTGTGCAGCGGCACATAATGAAAAAAGGCCGAGATCCCCCGGTCTTTCAAAAAAGAGGCCAGGTCGATTCTTTCTCTTAAAGATCCGGTGATCACATAAAAAATGTGACCGTTGCGGAAACAATCGTCGCGTTGAGTCGGAAGCCGGATCAGCCCTTTTTCCTCCAGCGGCTCCAATTGCTTCCAATATACATCATAAATCGCATTGCGTCGGGAGATCATTTGATCGACGTTTTCCATCTGGGCATAAAGAAATGCGGCAATGATATCGCTGGGAAGATAGGAAGACCCGACATCAACCCAGGTGTATTGACTTAAGCCTTTCCGAACAAACTGACTGCGGTTGGTGCCCTTTTCCCGGATGATTTCCGCCCGTTCGACATACTTTTCATCATTGATCAGCAATGCGCCGCCTTCCCCCGAAATCATGCTTTTCGTTTCGTGAAATGAGCAGGCGCCGAAATGTCCGATGCTTCCCAATGGCCGTCCTTTATAGGAACACAGGATGCCGTGCGCCGCGTCTTCAATCACGAACAGCTGATGCCGACGGGCGATATCCGCAATAACATCCATCTCACAGGGAACGCCGGCGTAATGCACCGGCAGAATGACTCTGGTGCGCGGCGTCACAGCGGCCTCAATCAGCGCCTCATCAAGATTGAGCGTGTCGGGCCGGATATCGATAAATACAGGGATTCCGCCCCGCAAAACAAAAGCATTGGCTGTCGATGCAAAAGTATAGGACGGCATGATAATTTCATCGCCAGGCTGAATATCCGCCAGCATTGCCGAAATTTCCAGAGCCGCTGTACACGAATGCGTCAGGAGCGCTTTGCGGCAATGAAGTTTTTCTTCCAGCCAGATCTGACATTTTTTTGTAAAGGGACCGTCTCCGGCAGTATGGTTGTTTTCCATCACCGCCCGGGCAATATAAATAAGTTCCTTGTCAGCGATATACGGCTTATTAAAAGGAATCTCGATTTTATTCTTCACAGTTCATTTTCTCCACACCGTGTCCATTTTCAGCCGTGATTTTTCTAAAGACGATCAGGCTCCTGTCCGAAGGCATAACCCCGACCGGGCAGGGTCGAAACTCAATAAGGGTATTGCTTTCTTACGTCATCCGGATCTGATCTGTCACCACGTAGAGAGGTTTCCCTCTGGAGGCATTGAAAAATCGAAACAACGAAAACATTTTCAACGGATGATCGCCGGAGGAAGCAAGAATATCCACAGCCAGAGATAATCTTCGGCTGAATGTATAGCCCGATTTTCCATAAGGCCGTTTATCGTGTTCCACGTCAAGGGGTATCACGTCGAAGCCCGCCCGTCTGACCAGCAACGGCAGATAGAAAGATTGTTCAGGCAATTTTTTTATTTTATCAATAACCTGTCGGGAATAAATGCCGAAATTGGACTGCGCCGCATCACTATTCTGGCGGGTTACCCATTTCAAAAGACCGTGGAAGATATATGAAAATATGCGCTTGATGGTTTCATCGCGCCTTTCCACCCGACGGCCGATCACAACATTATATCCTTCCTGCGCTTTTCCCCAGAAGCGGGGAATCTCTTCCGGACGGTCCTGCAGATCACAATCCATGACGACTACCCATTGTCCGTGCGCCACATCCACCCCGGCTTTAATCGCATTGTGCTGGCCAACGTTCTTCGCAAGTTTCAGACCGATTACCCGGGAATCCTTCTTCGCCATGGCGCCGATGATCTCCCATGGTTTTCCCGGTCCGCAGTCATCGATCAGAATAAATTCGAAATTTTCCGAAATCGGGCTGACCGCAGCAACAGTCCGACAATAAAGAGGCATCAGGGTGATATCGCTTCCATAGACCGGCACAACAATGGACATATCCGGATTTCCAGCCATCAAGAACCCCTTGCAAATGATTGACCAACAAAATTTACTGATATTTTAAGGTTTTGGACATGAACCTTTACATAACTTACCATCATTTTCAACTCTTTTGTATGTTGATTTTTTTTCAAAACCGGACTGTAAGAAAAAGCCGCTTTAGCAAAAAGCAATCAAAAATGATTTGGTTTTTCATAATCCCGGAGATTTCCCTCAAGAGCCTTTCGGAACAGATTTCAGTCCACCCTGATCAGCATGGCGTCGCCCTGTGCGTGCCCGGAACAAATCCCGCAGACGCCCCAGCCGCCGCCTCGTCTTCTCAATTCGTAACCCAGCGTCATTAAAATCCGAGCACCGGTCGCTCCGATGGGATGACCGTAAGCAATCGCCCCGCCGTTGACGTTGACTTTTTTAAACATTGTTTCCCTGGACATGCCCAGTATCGAACGGCAGCTTACCAGTGCGACTGCGGCAAAGGCTTCATTAATTTCAATGACCTCCATCTGATCAAGCGTCATGTCATTCTGATCCAGAATCTTTTTGATGGCCAACCCCGGAACAGTGGCGATGTCCTTGGTCGGCTGGGAAACTTCAGCGTAATCCACGAGGGTAAAAATAGGCTTCAATCCCAGCTCATCAGCTTTCGCCCTGCTCATTAACAGACAGACATCTCCGCCGTCATTGACGCCGGGAGCATTCCCGGCGGTTACACTGCCGGGCCGGCCGGTAACGGTACTCGTATGATTAAATACGGGAGGAAGTTTCGCCAGCCCCTCAAGCGTCGTTTCCGGACGCGGCCCCTCGTCTTTGTCCATGATCAATATTGCTTTGCCCTGCCGGACTTCAACCGGAAAAACTTCGTCATCCAGTCTGCCTTCCTGCATGGCACGTACCGCGTTCATCTGGGAATTAAGCGCCCATTCATCCTGCTCCTGTCTGGAAAATCCGAATTCATCCGCAACTTCCGAGCCATGAATGGCCATATGCCGGTTATAGAACGCATCCCAGAGGCCGTCGTAAACCATTGAATCGACAACCCGTCCGTTGGGCAGAGCCATTTTCGCTCCCCAGCGCATGTCCGGCAGAACAAAAGGACAGTTGCTCATGCTTTCCTGCCCGCCTGCAATACAGATCTCCGCGCGCCCCAAAAGAATCATCTGAAAAGCCAGATCAACTGTTTTGATGCCGGACGAACAGACCTTGTTGACCGTTATAGACGGAACAAATTCCGGCACACCCGCAAGAATCGTAGCTTGTCGACCCGGTATCTGGCCGCAGCCGGCGGGAACTACCTGTCCCATAAAAATATAGTCAACATCCGACGGGGCCACTTTGCCCCCGGTGCGCCGCAAGACTTCTTTAATGGCCATGGCGCCGAGCTCCATAGCCGAAAAATTCTTTAACGCACCGCCCGAACGGCCGTAAGGCGTTCGACAGGCCTCGACACAGACCACCTCTCGAAACCGGGCATGAGGATTCTTCATTTTCCGGCCCATTGTTGAAAAGTCCGGTTTTCTCTCTCCGAATTTCGCTATCGGCGCGTCTTTATAGATATCCGATTTTTTTCTTTCCAGTTTCTGCGGGATTTTAGCCATACAATTTTCCTCCCCTTTTTGTGTTTCGCTTTTCATAAAACACCCTATAAACCAGGATGAAAAATTTTTCACTTGTTTTTGCACAGGGCATTTTTAAAATCAACGGGTTTAACGGATTTTTCCGGAAGATGAACAAAAAAACCGCCGGATGGATCCAATAATGGGATTGACGAAAGCAGAATAATGCTATAAAAAATCGCCAACCGGTTCAAATCAAGCAATTGTAAGGATCAAAACCATCCATGGACAAACGCCTGGCTTACAGAATTTTCTTTTTATTTTTGTTCATTGCCTTGTCGGCCATCATCTTTATTCATTATGATTTACACCATCTATTCCGAGACCGGGACAGGCTGGTCAATTTTATTCTTTCCTATCCTTACGACCAGTTTATTTTTATTCTTGTGCAGATCATTCAGGTCGTTGCCGCCCCGATTCCTGGCGAACTGACCGGCATCATCGGCGGTTATCTTTACGGACCGCTGTGGGGAACTCTTTATTCAACCATCGGTCTAACAATTGGGTCATGGATTGCCTTCATGCTGGCCCGGTTTTTTGGGGAACCGCTTCTGGAAAATGTGGTTAAGAAAGAGGTTTTTGACAAATTTGATCACTTTATGGAACACAAGGGTCTGCTGGTCTCCTTCCTGCTTTTTCTCATTCCCGGCTTTCCCAAGGATTATCTATGCTACATCATGGGAGTCAGCCGCATACCGGTCGGAACGTTCATTATCATCTCCACAGCCGGCCGCATTTTCGGCACCATCATGCTTTCGATTACCGGCAACGTCGCCCGCAACGGGCAGTACATCCTTCTGACGGTTATTCTGATTCTGGGTGTAACGGTTTTTATTGCGGTTTATTATTATCATGACCAGCTCATTAACATACTGAAAAAAGAAGGGGCCAAACTCGGTCATGTAAAAAAAGAGAGAAAGTCAAAATGAATTTCGTCGATCACTTAAAAAACAAAATTATCCGGCAATCGCGTTTCATCACCCCGGCCGAGGCTATGGAGCTGTTCATTGAAGCGTCCGGCTTCTGTTGGTCGGTTCTGGCCGCTGCTTCCGAAATCCGGGAACATTTCAAGGGAAAGAAAATTATTTTCTGCGGAATCACCAACGCCAAATCCGGACGATGCCCGGAAGACTGCATGTTCTGCGCGCAATCCTCGCATTACAAAACGACGGCACACTCGTATCCTCTGAAAAAATCCGCACAAATCATTGCCGATGCTGAAAAGGCGGTCAGAAACGGAGCGGAATGTTTCGGCATCGTAACCAGCGGCAAACAGTTAAAGTCGAAAAAAGAAAGGCTGGAAATCATCAGAGCCATTCAGGGCGTCCGCGAAACAGGTCTTTTCCCCTGTGCCTCACTGGGAATGATCGACAAAGCAACGGCTATGGAGCTCAAAGCGGCCGGGCTGTTCCGTTATCATCATAACCTGGAGACATCGCGGAGTTTTTTTAAAACCGTCTGCACCACGCATGATTACGAGGAAAGCGTCAAAACACTCTGTGCGGCTAAAGAAGCCGGTTTGTCGGTTTGTTCGGGCGCTCTGATCGGCATGGGGGAAAACATTTCTCATCGCATTGAACTGGCTCAAACCTTGAGAAAACTTGATGTCGACTCCGTTCCTCTGAATATCCTTCATCCGGTCAAGGGCACACCTTTGAGTCATATGCGAGCGTTACCGCCCATGGAAATCCTGATGACCCTCGCCGTTTTCCGTTTCATGCTTCCGGACAGGGACATCCGGCTCTGCGGCGGAAAGGAAAAAAATCTGCGTCAATTGCTTCCCCTGGGTATTGTGGCGGGCGCCAATGCTCTGATGACCGGTGATTATCTGACAACGGCGGGGCGAAACAGTTCTCTGGATCACGAGATGATTGCTGATCTGGGGCTTACTGCGACGCGGGAACGGATTACCTGCACATGCAACATCGAAAAGCACAGCCGGCCGGTGGCCCGTCAAAAAAGACGACCGGTTCAAAAGCACCCTTCATAATCCCGGTGTCGTTTATATCTGTCGTTTATCCAGCACCCGTTGGATCCGGCCTTGCTGTCTCGGAATGCTTTTTGATTCCACCAGGCGGACAACGACATTAATCCCCGTGACCGAAGCCAGACGTTTTTTAATCGTTTCCAGAAACGATCTTTGTTTCTGCAACTCCAGAGAAAATATTTTATCCGTCACCTCCACCACAACTTCCAGATTGTCCATGGCCCCTTCCCTTTCCACAACAATCTGATAGGGTGTTTCCCCCTGAGCCACGCTGAACAGGGCATCTTCGATCTGCGCCGGAAAGACATTGACGCCGCGGACAATGATCATATCGTCTGAACGGCGCATGATTTTTTTCATGCGGACCAGCGTCCGGCCGCATTCGCACGGCGTATAATCCAACGAGGTCACATCTCCCGTGCGGTAGCGGATCAATGGAAAAGCCTCACGGGTCAGTGTCGTGAGCACCAGTTCGCCCTCGGCGCCCGCAGGCAATACCGCCCCCGTTTCAGGATCAATAATCTCCGGAATAAAGGCATCTTCATAAATATGCATGCCTTTTTTGCACAAACATTCACCGGCAACGCCGGGACCGATCAGCTCGGAAATAACGTAGTTGTCGGTCGCTTTCAACAAAAGCCTGTTTTCAATTTCTTCGCGCATCTTCTCCGACCAGGGCTCGCCACCGAAGAGTCCCGTCTTCAGGGAAAGGGATTTGGGATCGATACCCAGTTGATCAAGACGATCCGCCAGGGCAATGGCATAACTGGATGTGCTGACCAGAACCGTTGATTTATAATCCTGCATGATCATAATCTGCTTGTCCGTATTTCCGGTTCCCATCGGGATGACCGAGGCACCGATCGCCTCGGCCCCGTAATGCACGCCGAACGCGCCGGTGAAAAGTCCGTACCGGAAAGTAATCTGCACCACATCATCGGGAGTCACACCGGCAGCCGTCATAAAACGCGCCGCCAGATTCGACCATATCTTGATATCGTTTTTCGTGTACCCCATCACGATCGGCTTGCTGGTGGTGCCGGAGGAAGAATGAATGCGCACCACCTCTCTGAGCGGAACGGCAAACATCCCATAGGGATAATTGACCTGTAAATCGTCTCTGGTGGTAAACGGCAGCCGGCTCAAATCGGCCAGGGAACGGATATCTTCCGCGATAATGCCTGTCTCGTTAAATATTTTTCTATAGTGCGTGACATTTTTGTAAACCCGGTTGACCACGGCCTGAAGTCTTTCCAGCTGCAGCTGCTCGAGCTCATCGCGCGCCATACACTCGTGAGTCTGATCCCATATATTCATAAAATAACCTCCGTAAAAGGAAAGTTGTTGAAAAATATTGATGACGTTGACGGACCGTTCTTCTCCAAACTTCGGCTGCTTACCTTTCCCATATTTCTTTTTTATCCCTGCCGAGATACGCTCGCTGAACATCTTTGTTGTTGAGCAGTTCAGCAGCTGTCCCTTCCAGGATCATGTGTCCTGTTTCCAAAACATAACCGCGGCCGGCCATTTTCAGCGCCGCGCGCGCATTTTGTTCCACCAGAAGAACGGTGGTCTTCTGTTCTCTCGACAACGAGGCGATCACCCGGAAAATCTCCTGCACCACCATCGGCGCCAGCCCCATGGAAGGTTCATCCAGCAGCATCAGCTTCGGCCGGGTCATGAAAGCGCGGCCGATAGCCAGCATCTGCTGCTCTCCGCCGGACAAGGTTCCGGCCAGCTGTTTTCGTCTCTCCCGGAGGATGGGGAACAGATCATAAACCATCTCTTTATTTTTTTTAACATCACGGGCGCCTCCGAGTATCCTGTGATGCAGATAGGACCCCAGCTCCAGATTATCTTCCACGGAGACAGGCTTAAACACCTGACGGCCTTCCGGAACCTGAGAAATACCAAGTCTCACAATCTGATGAACCGGAAGATTATTGATCGGCGCGTCGTTGAAGATAATCTGACCGCTTCTCGTGGGCACAACCCCTGATAAAGAATTCAGGAGGGTGGTTTTGCCGGCCCCGTTGGCGCCGATCAGTGTGACAATTTCGCCCTCGGCAAGATGCAGCGAGACGTTCTTCAACGCCTGCGCCTGTCCGTAATATGTATTGATATTCTTTATCTTTAACATGGTGTTTACCCAACGGCTCCCTAAAAATACCGGCGATTAGACGCGGTCGAGACAAGGGTTGATACGCATTTTTGTTGCACGTTGCAGCATCGGACAATTTTTTAAAAACCTCATTATCCTTCACCGAGATACGCGGAGATGACTGCGGGGTTTTCCTGAATTTCCCGCGGTGTCCCCTCAGCCAGTTTTTTACCCAGGTTCAAGACCACAATAGCATCACAGACATCCATCACCAGGTCCATATCGTGCTCTACCAGAACGACCGTTACGCCGGATTGTCTTATTTTGCGAATAAGCAACGCCAGTTCGGCGGTCTCCCTGCTGTTCAATCCTGCCGCCGGTTCATCCATCAGAATGATCTTCGGCCCGGCAGCCAGCGCCCGGGAGATTTCCAGCAGCCGTCCCTTGCCGAAAGGCAGATTTCCGGCCGTCATTTCCGCCAGCTCGGCAATGCCGGTATATTTAAGCCATACCATGCTTTTTTCCCGGATAGCTTTTTCTTCCCTGATCTGACGCGGCAGTTTAAAAGCGCACGAGAAAATGCCGCTTGAACTCTTCGTGTGTAAACCGACCATCACGTTTTCCAGAACGGTCATTTTCCGGAACAGTTCCACATTTTGAAATGTGCGCACCAGCCCCCGGCCGGCAAGTTCTTCGGTTTCCAGAAAAGAAATATTTTCTCCGCCGAGGAAAACATCCCCTCCGGTCTGGGTGTAAAGGCCGGTCACGATATTGAAAAGCGTGGTTTTCCCGGCCCCGTTGGGACCGATAATGCCGGTAATGGATCCTTCCTTGACCGAAAACGACACATCCTCCAAGGCGTTCAGTCCGCCGAAAATCTGCGTGATGTTGCTGAGTCGAAGCATCATTCACCTTTGCCTTTTCTCAGGCGGGACGAAAAAAATTCTGCCGCCATCTCAATTCCGCTGATCAGACCGCCGGGCATATACATCGTCATCAGAATCAGCATCAATCCGTAAATAACGATGTCCAGATCCTGGAAAACGCGCAGGAATTCCGGCATCATGGTCAAGATGACCGCCCCCAGAAACGACCCGTAAACGCTGCCCAGACCACCGATAACAATCATCGTCAGCAGCTCCACGGAAAAATTAAAACCGAACGACGCGGGCGCTATAAACGTCATGACGTGAGCGTAAAGACTGCCGGCAACGGCCGAAATCACGGCAGAAACCGTAAAAATCTGCACCTTCAGGAACCTGGCATTGACGCCCATCACGCGTGCGGCCACTTCCGAATCATGGATCGCGCGAAGTGCGCGGCCGATCCTCGAGTTGGACAAATTAATCGAGAGCATCATCACAACCAGCGTAAAAACCCACACCAGGTAATAATTGCTCTGATCATTATCGAAAACAACCGGACCGATTTTCAAACTGGGAATGCCGGACAAGCCCGAAGGTCCTCCTGTCCAGTCCACGGTTTCATTGAAAATAATGTACATAATAATGCCGAAGCCCAGGGTGGCCATGGCCAGATAATGCCCCTTGAGTTTCAAAATGGGAAATCCGATCACAAAAGCAATCAGGCCGACACAGACCGCCGCCAGAAAAATGATCAGAAACGGCTCGACAGGGTACCGGGACGTCACGATGCCGGAGATGTAAGCGCCCATGCCGAAAAAGGCGGCGTGCCCCAGAGAAATCTGCCCGGCATATCCCAAGAGCAGATTCAGTCCCACCGCCAGCATGGTGTTGATGCCGACAAACACGAGCACGTTTAAAAGATAATTCCCCTGCAGGAAAAACGGGACCGACAACACGGCCAGTGCGAAAATGACGAAGATGAATATCTGATGTTTTTTTTCTTTTAGCATGATCAAATATAATGCACCAATCCGTAAACGGTTTATCCGCGGCCGGCGCCTAAAACCGCTCCGTTTCCTTTTTTCTGAACAATCCCTCCGGACGAATAAATAGAATCAACAGCAGAATGATAAACGCGATGGCATCTTTGTAACTGGCGGAAATAAAACCGGCGCCCAGAGCCTCCAGCAGCCCCAGCAAAAGACCGCCCAGCACCGTTCCCATGCCGCTGCTCATGCCGCCGATAATGACCGCGCAAAATCCCTTCAGGCCGAGCATGACCCCGACATCGAAGGACGTCATCGTCAGGGGCGCGATAATAATACCGGCCAGAGAACCGATGGCGGCGCTCAGGGAAAAAGAAAGCAGCACCATGCTCTTCACATTAATGCCGACAAGCCCGGCCGCGCGCGGATTATAGGAACAAGCGCGCATGGCTTTGCCGATGATGCTGTGATTAAAAAATAGCCTGCTGGCCGCGATGATCAAAATCGTCACGCCAAGGATCCAGAGATGTTGAGGCAGAATCGTGGCGCCGGCGATTGAGAGAGGATCGTGACTGGAAAAAGCGGGCAGGGCGTGTGTATCTTTTCCCCAGACCAGCATCGCCACTCCGCGGATAAAAATACTGGCGCCGATCGTGATAATGATCAGACTCAGCGGTTGAGCGTCTTTTAAAGGCCGGATGGCGAAACGTTCGAATAAAATTCCGACAAGGGTCGACACGACAATGGCCAGTGCGATGGCCGGCACGAGCGACACATGCAAAACGGTCAGCAGGAAAACAGTCAGCATGCCGCCGAGCATTACGAATTCCCCTTGGGCGAAATTGATGATTCCGGTGGAATTATAAATCACGGCAAATCCGAACCCGATCAGGGCATAAATGGCACCGTTGGATAAACCGGTCAGAACATATTGAAATAGCTGTTGAAAATTGTCCATATCCCATTCCGTCTCTGCATCGAATACGCGTCACACAGGCCGGGTGGCCGCCGATTCCGCCGTCTGTAAAACGCAGGCAATCGTGGATTCAATATCATTTTTAATTTAGAAATGGTATCAATTTATGTTTGAGTCACTGGACGAACAGAAAACGGCGCGGTTTTGGTTCCGCGCCGTTTATAAAAAAATGAATCCGAATGCCGGATCGGTTAATTGATTAATTTCCAGTCGCCCTTTTCGACCCTGACCAGAACAAAGGCATCGCTGGTCAGACCCGCATGATCCCGGGAAGAGAAACTGAACGTTCCGCCGATACCGGCAAATTTTTTGGTTTTCTCCAACTGGTCGCGAATGGCCGCGGGAGTGAATCCGCCCTGTTCCATGGCTCTCTTCAGCAGCATGACTGCGTCATATGCGTGGCCGCCGAAATGATCGCCTTCCACCTTATAGCGCTCCTTGTATTTGCTCACGTAGTTCAACAGGATTTTTTTCTGCGGATCCGAATCCGGCAACTGATCAGCAACAATCACCTTGCCTGAAGGCAGCATAATGCCTTCCGCTGCTTCTCCGGCCAGTTCAATGAATTTCTTGGAAGAAACACCGTGACTCATGTACAGGGGAATCTTGATCCCCAGCTGTCTGGCGTTTCGGGCAACAATGGCCGGCCCGGGGTTCGTCCCCCAGCAGATGACGGCCTGCGCCGCGCTGTTGCGTATTTTTGTCAATTGCACGGTCATATCCGTGTCTTTCGGACCGTACGTTTCATCGGAAATAATGCTGATATCGAATTCTTTCGCCTGCAATCTCAGCTGTTCGCGTCCGGAAGACCCGAATCCGTCGGAGACCGTGAGAATAGCTACTTTGGAAATTTTCTGCTTTTGCAAATTTTTATAAATCCGCATGACCGCCAGAACATCGTTCTGCGCTGTTTTGAAAACCCATTTTTTTACCGGATCGGTGATTTTAATGCCCGCCGCGCAGGAGATCAGCGGAACCTGAGATTTTTCAATAACCGGAATAACGGCCATGCTGTCGCCTGTCGTGCTCGGACCGATGATTGCCACGACTTTGTCATCCTTGATCAGTTTATTAACCGCCTGGACGGCTTTGGTGGCATCTCCCTGCGTATCATAGACAATCAGTTCCAGCTTGCGGCCCTTGATTCCGCCGGCTTTGTTGATTTCATCAACCATCATCACCGCCGTATTGCGTTCCGGCTCGCCCAGCGGCGATGCCGGACCGGTTACGGCAAACAGCGCGCCGATTTTTACGGGAGGAGCCGCCAACACCACCCCCGCCGTTAAAAAGCTGAAAATCAATACAAAAATAATTCTGAAAATATTCTTCGACATACACACCTCCACTTAAGTTTATTCCACAACCATTCAAACGAATAAAAAAACTTAAAAGCTCCAATGCCGGCAATACGCCGGTGAAACGACTAACCCCTTTGATTAAAAATTCGCCCGGTCTGTCTTTCCAATAGCTTAATATTTTTGACGAGTTGTAAACCACAGAACACTTTCTGTGTCAAACGGAAATTCATCCCCGCCGCCGGCAGACCGGAATATTTTTAAAAAATCTTCCGGTCTTCACACAACAGGAATTTTTATCGAAAACGTTGTGCCCCTGCCTTCCTCACTGGCAACCGTTATCTCTCCCCTATGCCGCTGAATAATTTCATAGGTAATACTCAGTCCCAGACCGGTCCCCTTCCCCACTGCTTTGGTGGTAAAAAAAGGTTCGAAGATCCGGATCAGATTTTCACGCGGTATGCCGGCACCCGTATCCGAAACATCAATACGGATAGCATGGTCTTCGTACCACGTCTTAATCGTAATGGTTCCTTTATCGACAATCGCGTTGACGGCATTGATCAGGAGATTTACGAACACCTGATTCATCTGCCGGGGATAACACATGGTGGCCGGCAGGTCGCCGTAATGCTTTTCGAGTTTTGATTTGTATTTCAATTCATTCCAGACAATGGTGATGGCGCTCTCGATGCACTCATGAATATCCGCCTTCTTATACTCCTCTTCATCCATGCGGGAAAAGGAGTTGAGTTCATAGACAATTTTTTTGACCCGTTGCGCCCCCTCCAGAGATTCTTTCAGCAGTCCCCGGACATCTTCGACCATGTAATCGAGTTTAACCTCTGCGCGTTTCTCATCGACACGGCGCACAACGGCGGCATCCTGAAGCGATGCGACGGCCTCGGACTGTACGCGGATAAACTGAATCAGACGGTTGATGTATTTCTCCAGCGTACTGAGATTGCTGGAAATAAAGGACATGGGATTGTTCAGTTCATGCGCTACGCCGGCGGCAAGCTGCCCGATCGATGCCATCTTCTCCTGCTGAAGGATTTTTAACTGCGACGCCTTCAATTCCTCATGAGCCTTTTCAAGGCTGACCAACGCCTGTTGAATGTCTTTCCGGCTCTGATCGATTTCCTGATTCTTTCTGATCAGATCGTGCTGATTTCTTTTCAATTCAGCTTCCATCTGCCGGCGGCGGGTCACATCCCGGCCGACCCCTCTGAATCCCACGACCACGCCGTCCGTTTCTCTGATCACGGAAACCATCGCCTCGTAAATAATTTTCGTTCCGTCTTTTTTGGCCGCCTCCATGTCCAGCAGATTGACCGGTTCGTCGTTTTTGTGAAGCCGTTCCACGGCCTGCTGAAGTTTTTTTGCACCGTCCTTGTCCACCAGTTTACGGTATTTTGAGCCGATCAATTCCTCCGGTCCGTATCCCAGAGCACTGCACATCGCGCTGTTGACGACGGTGAAATTACCGAGAAGATCGACCTCAAAATACGCATCCTTGATATCCTTGAGCAGCACGCGGTATTTTTCCATTTGCTCGCGAATAAGTTCCTGATTCATTTTGCGCACGTCTTCGCGGCGCTCATATTTCCGGCGCTCACCGCGTCGACGGTCGTCATGCCGGCGATCTTCATGACGGCGTTCCATCGTTATATCATTCATGGTTTCGATCCCCTCCAGAGGTATTGCGTTGACTATTCATGTTCGCTTGCCCGGTGCGACGGCATATCATCCGTTATCCCGTCGTCCGTCGGCCGTGTGTCCGTCGACGCTTCCACGGCTTTCAGTTTATTGGAAAGTGTTTTTGTTTTCTTCTGCGCATCATCGACCGAATTGGCGGCCTGCTCCAGTTTCTTGCGCACATTATCCAGCGTATCGCCGAATCTTCCGAAAGCCGTTTTGACCTCTCCCAGAACCTTCCAGACTTCGCCGGACCGTTTCTGAATGGCGAGCGTGCGGAAACCCATCTGCAGACTGTTCAAAAGCGCGGCAAACGTTGTGGGACCGGTCACCACGATATGATATTCGCGCTGCAAAACGCCCACCAGAGCCGTCCGGCGTATGACTTCGGCGTAAAGTCCTTCCGACGGAAGAAACATAATGCCGAAATCCGTGGTTTTCGGCGGAGCAATGTATTTTTGAAAAATATCTCTGGCGGCTTTTTTAATGCCTGTTTCGAGCTGGCGGACAGATTCGTCCGCCGCGGCAACATCCCCACGCTCCTGAGCCTCCAGCAGGCGCTGGTAATCCTCGATCGGAAATTTTGCATCGACCGGAATCAGTACGCAATCGTCGGGAAGGTCGCTTTGACCGGGAAGCTTGATGGCAAACTCCACAACATCGCCGCCGGTTTCGCTGATCCGGACATTTTTCAGATACTGTTCGGGGGAAAGCATCTCCTCCAAAAGCGCGCCCAGTTGTACTTCTCCCCATGTGCCGCGCGCCTTGACGTTGGTTAAAACCTTCTGCAAATTGCCGACATCGGCGGCCAGTTCGCGCATCTGTCCCAGCCCCTGGTGAACCATTTCCAGCCGTTCCGACACCTGCCGGAAGGACTCTCCCAGGCGCTTTTCCAGCGTGGTTTGCAGTTTTTCATCCACGGTTTCCCGCATCCGGTCCAGCTGGCGGCTATTGTCTTCCTGAATTTCCCGAAGCTTGGTATCGATGATCAGCCGGACCGCCTCTATTTTCTTTTCCGTGGCGGCTGTCAGGTCCGACAGGCTGTTCTGGATGGAATCTTCAAATAATTTGAAAGACCCCGTTATCTCCGTTCGTTCCTGCTGCGCCTGGGTCCGGGCTTCTGCCCGCGATCGCGCGATTTCTTCGCGCACGGAACGGTCGGTTCTCTCCTGAAAATCCCGCAGGTTGTCGATTCTGCCCATCAATAATGAAAAATCGGCAAAACGGCGTCCCGTACGCCACAACAAAAGCGCAAAACCGCCCAGCACAAGGATGATAACGACTATCATCAGGATTAATTCCATTTTTCTCCGCTATCAGTCAGCAGTTTTTTAGGAAAGAATACTACGGAAACAGCGAAAGCATTTAACGATTAAAAAAGTCCCCTGTCAAGCGAAATGACCAGATTTTATCCATAAAAGGCCATTTCATGACGTTAGGATGAATTTTGACGCCAAAGCCTATTTGTAAGTTGCATAATTTGCCGCTTTTGGGTATAACGCATCGTCCGTTCATCAGAAAAAATTAAAACGTCAAGGTTGAACATGATCAGCAGAATTGAAGTCGGTTTCAAAAAAGGCATCCGCGATGCTCTGGGTGAAAAAATCAGAAAGCGAATGATTGAGAATTTCTCCCTTCCCGTGGAACATGTGGCCACCATCGACGTTTACACCATCGCCGGCGATCTGACGCCGGGAGAGCTGAACAAAGCCGCTTTGGGACCGCTTTCCGACCCGGTGATCCAGAACTTTTCCATCAACCGCCCGCTGGCTGCCGGTTTCGATTGTCTGATTGAAGTCGGGTATCGCCCCGGCGTCACCGACAACGTGGGCAAAACCGCCCGTGAAGCCATTAAACTCATCCTGGGCAGGGACAACGACATCGCCGTCTACACCTCCCGCCAGTACCTGATTTGCGGCCAGATCACCGAAGGCGATGCGGAAAAAATCGCGTCCGGCCTTCTGGCCAACGACTTAATCGAGCGGTATCAGATTTTTTTCGCCGGAGACTTCGACACGGTCCGCGGCGTCCCGGCCTATATCCCGCAGGTGACCGGCAAAGCGAAACCGGTCGTTGAAGAAATCCGTCTTTCCGATGCCCGAAACGACGATCTCATGACCATCAGCAGAGAACGCGTTCTGGCGCTGAACCTTGACGAAATGAAGGCCATTCGCGACTACTTCCTTGATCCACGAGTCATTGCCGGACGGAAGAAAAAAGGCCTCGGGAAAAACATCACGGATGTGGAAATGGAATGCCTCGCCCAGACCTGGTCGGAACACTGCAAACACAAAATATTCAACAGTTACATTGATTATACGGACGGCAAGAAGCAACAGGCCGTCGACTCTCTTTTTAAAACCTACATCAAGGGATCCACGGAAAAAATCCGGCGGGCCAAAGGAAAAAAGGATTTCTGCCTTTCCGTTTTCGTGGACAATGCCGGCATCATAAAATTCAACGACAATTACAACCTTGTTTTCAAGGTGGAAACGCATAATTCTCCTTCCGCACTTGACCCGTACGGCGGAGCGCTCACCGGCATCGTCGGCGTGAACCGCGATCCGTTCGGGACGGGACTGGGCGCGAAACTAATATTCAATACCGATGTATTCTGCTTTGCGTCGCCGTTTCATCAAAAGAAACTGCCGCCGCGCATCCTGCATCCGCGCCGCATTTACGAAGGGGTGCGCGAGGGGGTGGAACACGGCGGGAACAAAAGCGGCATCCCGACCGTCAACGGCAGCATTGTTTTTGACGAGCGATTCCTGGGCAAACCCCTGGTGTACTGCGGAACGGCCGGCATCATGCCCGCGCGCATCCAGGGCAAAACCACCCATCAGAAAGACATCCGGCCGGGCGATCTGATTGTCATGACCGGCGGACGCATCGGCAAGGACGGCATCCACGGCGCCACCTTTTCGTCCGAAGAACTGCACGCAGGCTCCCCGGTGACGGCCGTGCAGATCGGCGACCCCATCACCCAGAAGAAGATGACCGATTTTCTGCTCGCGGCGCGCGACCGCGGCCTGTACCGGGCCATTACCGACAACGGCGCCGGCGGTCTTTCCTCCTCCGTGGGTGAAATGGCCACCTATTCCGGCGGCTGCGAACTGGATCTCACGCATGCTCCCCTGAAATATCAGGGATTGCAGCCCTGGGAAATTCTCATCTCCGAAGCGCAGGAACGGATGACACTGGCCATCGACCCGAAAAAAATAAAACCGTTTCTGGAGATGGCCGGAAAAATGGACGTGGAAGCGACCGTTCTGGGAAAATTCACCGCTTCAGGAAAATTTCACGTTTTGTACGGCTCCCAAACCGTTGCCTGGCTGGACATGCACTTTTTGCATGCCGGCGTTCCGCAACTGCGCCTTCATGCCCGCTGGAAACAACCCCGGCATCACGAACCGCGCTTTTCACCGCCGAAGCATTACGGAACGGAATTAAAAAACATGCTGGCCCGCCTGAACATCTGCTCCAAGGAATCGGTGGTGCGCCAGTACGATCATGAAGTGCAGGGCGGCTCCGTCGTCAAGCCGCTGGTCGGGGCGCAGAATGACGGCCCGTCGGATGCCGCCGTCATCCGGCCGCTGCTGGATTCCATGGAGGGCGTTGTCGTTGCGCACGGGATCTGTCCGCGCTACAGCGACATCGACACGTACCACATGACCGCCTGCGCCATCGACGAAGCCATCCGCAATGCCGTGGCGGTCGGCGCCGACATCGATCATCTGGCGGGGCTGGATAATTTCTGCTGGTGCGACCCGGTGAAATCCGAAAAGACACCCGACGGCGAATACAAGCTGGCCCAGCTGGTCCGCGCCAACATGGCCATTTACGATTACACCACCGCGTTTGGCGTTCCCTGCATCTCCGGCAAGGACAGCATGAAAAACGACTATCAGATCGGCCGCACAAAGATTTCCATTCCGCCGACGATTCTCTACTCCGTCATCGGATTCATCCGCGACGTCCGCCAGGCCGTCACCATGGATGCCAAGCATCCCGGCGATTTGGTGTACATTGTCGGCGAAACCAAAGAGGAGCTGGGCGGGTCGGAATGGTTTGCATTGAAAAAAGGAATCGGCAATACCGTGCCGCGCGTCAATGCGGCCAACGCCCTGAAGATATACCGCGCCCTGCACCGGGCGATGCAAAAAGGCGTTGTTGCCTCCTGCCATGACTGCTCCGACGGAGGCATGGCTGTGGCGATGGCGGAAACGGCCCTGGCGGGCATGCTCGGCATGGACATTGACCTGAAACACGTCCCGTATACGGGCAGAAAAAGAAACGATTACCTCCTGTTTTCCGAAACAGCGAGCCGCTTTATCGTTACCGTGCATCCCGAAAATCAAAAACTGTTTGATAAAATCATGACCGGAAACGTCACAGGCCTCATCGGCTGCGTCACAGAAAAACCTTTTCTGGAGATCAGGGGCCTCGAAGGAAAAACGATGATCCGGGAAACATTAAAGGCTCTGAAAAAAGCGTGGCAGAAAACGCTTAATTTTTAGAGAAGGATTTTTTATGTCGCGTAAAGTCAAAGCCATCATCCTGACCGGCAACGGCACCAACTGCGAAATGGAAATGGCGCACGCCTGCAAAATGGCCGGCGCCGACACCGCCGATATCGTTCATTTAAGCGAACTGCTTTACGGCGAGCGGCGGCTGGACGATTACGCCTTCCTGAACCTGCCGGGCGGATTTCTGGACGGCGACGATCTGGGATCGGCCAAAGCGGGCGCGAACCGTTTTCTGCACGCCGGCATCCGGGAAACCGAGGAGATGCTCTTTGATCAGCTCATCCGGTTCATCCGGGCGGGAAAACTGATTCTTGGCGTCTGCAACGGTTTCCAGCTGATGATCAAACTGGGACTGCTGCCCGCGCTGGACGGCAATTACGCGCGTCAGAGCGCCACGCTGACCTTCAACGATTCGGGGCGCTTCGAAGACCGCTGGGTCTATCTGAAAACCGATCCGCAAACGCCCTGCGTTTATACGCAAAACACGGATGTCCTTTACCTTCCCGTCCGTCACGGCGAAGGAAAATTCATTCCTCAAAACGAGACCCTGCTTGACCGGATTGAAGCGGCGCATCTGTGCGCCCTGAAATACTCGACGCCGGAAGGACATCCGACGGCGCAATATCCGTTCAATCCCAACGGATCGGTCAATGCCATTGCCGGAGTGTGCGATGAATCGGGAAGGCTTTTCGGTCTGATGCCGCACCCGGAGGCCTATCTGAGCCGCGTCAATCACCCCCGCTGGACACGGGAAAAACTGCCCGAAGAAGGCCAGGGGCTGGTTTTTTTCAAAAATGCGGTGGATTTTATCAGAAGCAGGAATTTTTAGAACGTCCTAAACGACATCACCCCCGAAAAATCAGAGGTTTTTGCCGAAAACGTTTATTTTTTCTGCCGGTAGTACTGCATCCCCTTGGGATCGGCTGTCGGATTAATCATGAATTTGTATTCTTTTTCCGCAGCGGCCAGGGCCGGATTGAGTTGGTTGCCGAACATGGATTCGCGGGCGGCATCTTCCGTGATATACACCAGATCCTCCGGTTTTAATTTCAACGTGCTGACGGTTCTGCCGCCTTCCGGAGGCGTAACCACGAAAATAACCTTTTCGTACCAGTGGTCATAGAAATCATCCAGCGTAAAGCTGATGTCGCCCCGCCAGGGATCGGCCAGAAAAATATGGCCGTCATGAATCCCGCGGAACACCACAAAATGACGATAACTCATGATGGATATCGGCAGAATACAGGGCGTTGTCAGCGTCTTGAGGTCATCCAGTTCGGCCCGGTAGCCTTCGCCCTGGTAACCGAGTTCCGTGACAAATTTCTTCATATCCAGCAGGGAAAAAGCCTTGCGTTCCTGGATCTGGCCGACGTTGCCGTAATGCATCAGGCCGGCAATCACCTGTCTCTCCGTGAATTTTTCGCCGAGATAATGATTCAGAAGAATGGCTAGGGCGGCGGAGCCGCAGGAAAAGTCATACTGCTGCTTGATCAGATGCCCCTTGTCCAGCTCGGATGCGGGCTTGACATCAACGCGCAGATTGCCCATCCCCGGTCCGGGAACGGTCAGATTGATTTCCGATTGGGACTGCTCCTGAAGAGGATAGACACTCGATGTAAAAGACACAATGACCGCAAAAATTGCGGCAATGACCAATGCTCCCACGGGATGAAAAAAACCTCCAAACCGGCGCTCAATAAATCTGATTGGTAATGTAAAAGACGAACACTATAAAACCGGAGTTTTTAATAAATATCTCTGATGGTCAGTTGCGCTTTGTAAACGCTTACATTCTGCAAAAGCGTGGCCCCCGTATCCAGATTTTTTGCTCCTGTCCCGCCCTGATCAATGTAGAGGTGTTTCCAATTGAGAGACATCGCCATGGGCAAATTCATTCGGATCGCCGTTTCCCCGCCGCTGCTTCTGCCGACATCAATGGTTGCCGTAGTTGATTTATAACCATTACGCGTAATTGAATAGTCGCTGGTATCATACGTATATGTCGGTATCAGGCCTCCTATTTTGGCGCTGCCCGACAGATTGGGCCAGGCGACCGGATCGGCGGTTGCATTGTAGTTTGCGTTCGTGTGCCGGGAAAGAATCATGCCGTCGACAAACCAGCGGCGCGTATCGGAGGTGTTGGGCCTGATCATCAGATACCGCATCACAAGCCCCATTTCCTGAATAATATCAATTCCCGAGGACGTTGACGTGGAATGGTTGGAAACCCTCATAAACGTATCGCCGGGCGTAAAATTGACGTAATCGGTTCCGCTGGTCCAGAGGTTGACGTTCTTGCCGATATACATTCCGTAAAGATAGACGTTGTGCGCTAAAGTATAGGTGGTGGTGGCAGAGTCCTTGGCCTGTAAGTTTGTGAAATATAAACTGACCGCATTAGGTGCGGCATAGGGTGACGTTGAATTAGAAACATTTCCCGTATAATCGGGAAAATTCAGGCCGCTCATATTCAGCCAGGTTCTGCCGCCGCTGGTGCCGACATCAATATTAACATTAGTCAACACACGAAATGGTTCTTCAGGTCCGGTCACTTGATCGTCGAGTTTTTCTATCATCGTCAGGGAGGAAAGAAAAATCCCTTCAGCCTGGGAGGAACTCTGATAAATTCCCACATTGCCGGCCGTTGCCCTGGCTGTAATATCCAGACCCAGCGTGACGCCGCTTTCGGCGGTCACCAAATCGAGATCCTCCTCGCTTACCGGCTTCATTTTTGAATACAGCGATGGAACCAGAAACAGCAAAACTGCCACGGCGCAAAAAATTATTCTGGCGATGTTATTTTTAAACATGAACTTCTCTCCGCGCTGCATTCAAAATCATTAATGAGCGTACACTTTTATCGTGCCGTTTAACGTGGCCGCCAGATTCTGCACGGTCACATAGGCCAGATCATTTCCGCTGCCCAGATTCACATCCTGACTCATCATCATGGTCGCATTCATGCTCATCGTGCCCAACGTGATGGTCGGCAGCAGCATATTGACGATCGTCCGGGTGCCGCTGGTGCCGACATCAACATTCATGGCGCCGTTAATCACGCTCAGATTGCCGGCAATCGCAACCGCGTTAAGCCCCGCATATCCGGAGTTGGGATACGTCGATCCGGAACCGAAACCGTCAGAATCCCCCCACGATGCGGATGTCAAAGTCGTTGTTCCGCCGACCGTCAGGGCGGTGAAATTAATGCTGACGCCCTGTTCGGCAATCACCGCGTCCAGTTCGCCATCGGAAATAACGGTTTTCGCCGACGACACCCAGGGAATCATCACCCAGAAAACCGCTATTGCCAACAGGATCAATCGTTTCATAATTTCCCTTTTTAAAAGCAGTTTTTACACCTTTGAAGCGGCGATATAATTTTTTTATATCTAAAATCAATGGGCGTAAATCTGAACGGATCCTCCCGTCAACTGCGTGGAAAAACCTCTCAAATTCAAACTGCCCAATACATTTGCGCCGGTCATGGTCATCGCGTTGCTGAGTTTCATGGTCGCCGTGACATTCATCGCGCCCAGGGTGACCGTCGGCAGGGTCATGTTCACCCGCGTTTCCGACGCACTGTTGGTGCCGACGTCAATCACCGCCGTGCCGCTGATGACTGCGACATTGCCCGAAATGGCTATACCGTTTGCGCCCAGCCAGCCCGCGCCGGTGTAACCGGTAAAGCCGTCGGAATCGCCGATGGACAGCGTGGCGCTGGACGCAACGTCTTTAATCTT
>JAGOMJ010000027.1 GCA_017993615.1 Smithella sp.
CAGTACTAATTTCCAACATGGTTTCTTTGCCCAGTCTGTAGGCGTCGATAATCGAGAGGAGCCAGAGAAAAATCATAAAAAATAAAATGATCAAAATGCAGGACGGATTCAGTGAATGCATCACCTTAACGGATAATTGGAAAAGTCTGCCGAGCGATAACGTTGATTTGTCGACCGGTGTAACTTTCAAAACGGCCAGGGTTTCCTGAACGACTAAAAGTAGAATGGATAGAATTCCGGCGGCCATGCCGGTGATGATCAGAAGGCCTCGCCTGTATTTTTTCAGATAAATCTCTCCCCATCCGGGAAACACCAGCGCGTTAAATAATGCTGCTTTGGTAGTCACGTTCATCATGCAACCATCAGACGATTCTTGTTAAAGGTCATGAAACAATATTGACATCTTTGATTTTTAACTGGATGTCCGCCGAACCGTTCCAGTTGTTGATCTGCGGCGTAAAGACAATATCGAGACTGGCTCCGTCCAGAGCGGAGAGATGTTTCCCCATGTTGAACCAGATCGAATCGCGGGAGGTTCCATTGCTGTTGATGCTCATTTTTAGATGATTGTTTCCGACGACAACAAGAGATGATGCTTTAACATTGTGGGCGAGAAGCAGCGGTTCAGGATTCCTGCTGCCGAAGGGAGCCAGAGCCTCCATCTGGGCCAGTAAAGCCGGGTCGATATCCTCAAGTCCACATTCTGTATCAATCGTTATTTGAGAAGCGATTTCAGAAAATTCGGCAATGTCCCCGGTCAGTTCGTCGAGGACAGCGGAAAACTTTTCGATATTGGCTTCTTCGATGGATATACCCGCGGCATGGTAGTGGCCGCCGAATGAAAGCAGTAAGTGTTCGCATTGCTGAATGCCTTTGTAGATGTTGAAACCGGAAATGCTGCGCCCCGAACCCTTACCCACGCCGTTGATGATACTGATGACAAAAGCCGGGCGATTAAAAAGTTCAACCAGACGCGACGCCACGATTCCAATCACCCCCGGATGCCATTTATCGGAGGCGAAAACGAGGGAATTCATTTTTTCCAGGGAACGGTTTTTGCCGATCATTTCCAGAATGTCGCTCAATATTTTTTTCTCCATCAACTGGCGATGGCGATTGTAGGAATCAAGCTTTTCGGCCAGAGGCCGCGCTTCCGACAGATCGTCGGTCAGAAGCAATTTAACGGCGTCGGAGGGGGAGGCGATGCGTCCGGCGGCGTTGATCCGGGGAATCAGGGAAAAGGAAGCCTTGAAAGAATCGATGACCTGATTATCCACCCCGCTGACTTCCTTGAGCGCCTTGATGCCCGGGCGGCGGCCCTCGGTGATCAACTCCAGGCCGATTTTGGTGAAGATTCGGTTTTCGTCCGTCAATGGAGCGATGTCGCCAATCGTTCCCAACGTAACGATATCCAGATATTCTCTGAGATTCGGATAATGGTTGTCTTTCCAGAAGCCTTCCTTGTTCAAAGTGCCGCGCAGAGCGATGAGAAAGTTAAACGCGATGCCCACGCCGGCAAGACCTTTGAAAGGGTAAGGGCAATCGTCGCGATTGGGGTTGATGGCCGCTGCTGCGGGCGGCAGTCCGCCCGATATTTCATGATGGTCCAGAACAATCGTATCAATGCCCAGGGACCGGGCATAGGCAATCTGTTCCACATCGGAGATTCCGCAATCGACCGTAATAATCAGGCTGACGCCGTTTTTTTTGAACTCGTTGATTGCCGATTCTTTTAAGCCGTAGCCTTCCTGAATTCTGTCGGGAATGTAATAATCGAGGACGGGCGTTATTTCTCTTATGAATTTATAAAGAATGACGACCGATGTTATCCCGTCGGCGTCGTAATCGCCGTAAATCATGATCTTTTCATTGTTGTGAATGGCTTTCAGCAGGCGGGCAACACCCTGGCGCATATCTTTCATCAGGAAAGGACTGTGTAGATCGTTTAAAGACGGTTGAAGATAATGGCGGGCCTTATCGACATCGCGAATACCTCTGTTGAGGAGAATCTGCGCAATAATCGGATGAATGCCAAACTCTTTGCTTAAGAGAGCCCCGTCATTTTTATTGCCGGCTTCCTCGATTTTCCATTTCAGCGATGGCAATTTTCTTTGTGTTGTCATTGTGCCGTTTCTTTTCCCGTTACTTATGATTTATAATATCAATGTCTTTCCGGGTGTCAAGGTTTTGGTATCTTTTATAAAAAATAATGTTTTTTACTGCTGATTCGTGCTTTTGCAGTTCCGAAGCATATTTTTTAAACTCATTCATTTTGCCGAGAGGAATGTTCTGCTCTTCGTTTTTCGTTTCCAGATAAACACGAAATTCGGATCCTGTAAAACTGTATTTTTCTTTTCGGTAGCGGAAAGGCTTTTTAAATATATAATTTTGAGGCAATTTTTTTATTTTAAAGCCCGGCGGAAACTGATAGGTATTATTCTCCATTGCATACATGGATTGGGTCAGGCTGATGGGGTACCGCCGGATGCTGGCGGCTGTGATGTCCCGGTATGCATCCAGCGGGATAATATTGGAAAGGACCATGGTTTCCTCGTCGAGAACCTGTGCCAGATTTCTAATCATGCCGGAAAGTTTTATTGTAAACGGCGTTCGGGTGTCTGAAAAGCTTCCCAGTTCAAGGTCTCTGATTTCAATTCCGCGGTTCTCAAAGAATTTTTTTCGTTGCTCCGGAGGAGCATATTTGAAGGAATACCGGATGGCTTCGGCCGCTTTGCCGAAAAAATTATAAACATAATCAATAGCGGCGTTGCCTTCCGTATCGATCTTATAGCGAATCGCCAGATGATAGTAATCTTTCTTGTCGTTTAACGGCGGGGTCGTGACGAAACGGTATGAGCCGTCATCGTTGATCAGAAAGATTCTGGTGGGCAGCATGAACGGAGGCGAATCGTACGATGACGTTTCATTGGTGGCATCCAGCCAGAAGGATTTGCCTTTCAGCGGGACGACGGCAATAATATGATTAAAGGCGTTCATGGATGGAATCGTTTCATCGAAATATTTTCCGTTGGCCGGAACAAGAGCCGGCAAGCCTTGAATGCTGGCAATTTTAAGCATGGTCAGAAGCAGAACGGTTTTGTCTTTGCAGTCGCCGTAACGCTTTTCGAACACTTCAAACGCCTGATGGGGCTTGTGGGTATGCGGTCCCAGGAGCACGGCGATGTACCGGATATTCTGGGATACGAAATTAAAAATGGCGTTGATTTTGTCCTCATCCGTTTTTTGATCGGCAATAAGCTCGCGGGTGAAATTTTCCAGTTCGGCGCTGGACTTCATTTGTTCTTTGAAAAGTTTGATGTACCACTGGGAAATGATGTCCCAGTTGCTTAGCGTCCAGAAAGAAATCTGGGGAAATGTGTCGCGATCGAGCAGGGAGGGCATCCGGGATTCGGGAATAATTTCCTTCTGTTTCTTGTTAATGAAAACATATTTTATTTTGTTTCCCAACGAAGTGATTTGGGGTGTGATGTCGGTTCTGAAATTTTCATATTGCAGTTTTGTGCCGGCCGGCAGGACGATTTCCATGATGTCTTCTTCGATGGGGAAAAAGTTCTGGCAAAAAAACGTTTCCGAGTAGTCCATGGATAAAACGGGTTTTAAATTTTCAATTTCATAGGCTATTTCTATAATGCAGCCGTCCTCAACCGCGGGCATGGTGAACTTCTTCACTTTGATGTCGGTGTAGAATTCATAACCGGCGTACTCCGAAGAATCGATGATATCTTTTCTGTCCAGAGCGATTATTTTTCCGTCCGGTTTGATGGTATTGGCAAAAATAATTTTCACTTTCTGATAGCCTTCCCGGTACGAAATTGATTTCGAGGCGAAGCTGCGGCCGCGTTCGTTGAATATTTTAATGCGATCCAGGTTTCTGCTGATGCTTCGGCCGTCTTCAAAGAATTCCACATAACTGTAGGAATACAGTAAATCGGCCCCGGCGTTCGGATGTTCCTCCGCCCGGGGAGCGTTCTGCAAGAAAGAGGCAACATCGCTTTCCGATATGCTT
This sequence comes from Smithella sp., assembly GCA_017993615.1. GTDB lineage: Bacteria > Desulfobacterota > Syntrophia > Syntrophales > Smithellaceae > Smithella. The sequence continues at coordinate 4,028 of JAGOMJ010000027.1, forward strand.
TTGATGAAGGGATGGATGGGGGAGCAGGAAACAATGAATAATAATAACAAAATCGATGTATTTCGGACAAGGCGCATAAAAAATCCTTGATTTTTTATTGATCATACAGTCTTTATCTGATGACGTCAAACGATAACTGAAGCCAAGAGACCATGAGCGGATGATGAGCAAGTATTTTCAGCTGGATCGCAAGAATATCGTCGCAGTGCAATTTATTATCGAGGGGTACGAGGGCCTGGCTACCGTAACGACCATCGATGCCGCCGTGGCGGTGATTCAGATTTCCATCATGCCCGATTTTCTGCGCGAGATGAATTGCTTGCTCGATGAATTGAGTAAAAAATATCACATGAAAGAACTAGTTGATGACCGGATCCGATAACCGGTCATGGCTGCTTATCATATATGTTCATGCTGACTCATACATATTTCCTGCAGAAAATTCTGGGTTCCGCGGAGATAAAAAATGTGGAACCGGATATTTTTGTATACAATATCGCCCCGGATTTGCTGGCGATTCATCCGGATATAACCTCCGCCAGAACGCATAAATTAAGAAGACTGCAAACCCTTCCTGTTGAGTATCCGAAAGCGGCCTATGTCATCTATCATCTGCTGATTGATGATCTTTCGCATTACGGATATATCTGTACCGAAGACGGCGATGCATTCGATATCCATTCCCGGGGCTATTCCTACCGGAAAGGCAATCCTCTTATCCGAGTCATACAGGATATACATGGCATTGCGGGCAAAGAAATTTCGTGTCGCGACGCCGTTTATCAGTCCCATTTGATCATCGAAATGATATACGATCTGGTAATCGTAAGGCATCTCCGCACGTTTAAGACTGTTGAGGTGATGGTCGACGCCATAAAATACACGGTTGAAAACAGGATGGAAGAATTTACAGAAACCCTGCGATGGCTCTACGGCCTGGAAGTAAATCAGATTCGAGAGGTGATGAGAAGCGCCCTGTTGTTCATCACGCAAGAATCGATGGAGCAAATGATGACCATCCAAGGCCGAATGCATCTTTATCAAGATAAATTCGGCCTTCCCTGCAATGATCTATTGCTTAATAATGAATTGAACCGTTTGTTTGAGCAGGCGATGGATTTGATTGACGATGATGAGCTGTTTTTCAATGAAACAGCCGATGTAATAAAAGAATCTCAAATAATTTCTTTTATCAGGTAGCTTTCTTGACAAATCCTGAGCGAATACAACGTGTGCAAACCTTGATTCTCTTTATTGATCCGGTTTTTTCATCTACACAACGCAGGTTCTGCAGGTTGGGATACCAGACCGCCTTCTTTTTATTATTTGCATGGCTCACGGCATTACCGACAGACGGCTTTTTGCCGCATACTTCACAAACACGAGACATTTTTACAATCCTCCAGAAAATGTGCGTCGTTACTAAACCATAAGACAGTATTTTGCAAGCATTTTTTCGCCAATCATGAAAGATAAATGTCAATCGTCCTTTGTTGTGAATAAAAAACAAATTATCCGGCTGAAAGACGATGAAAATATTTTCTTAACTATCCGATATTATTAATATTCGATTAATTTTTCATCGAGGCCGGCTGGCCGGTCGTCTCCAGAACCCTTAACCAGATATCCCCGCGGGGATCGATTTTTCTGCCGGAGGCGACTGCGGCCAACGGAAGATGAACATACTCATCCTTCATCAAACCGACCAGGATTCCGGTTTTTCCGGCCATTCCCGCGTGCACGGCGTATTGTCCCAGCATATTGCAGTAAATGTCATCCGAAGCGTTTGCCGGAACCGAACGAATCAGATAGCTTGGCTCAATATATTTCAGATTGATCTCCATGCTGATTTTTTTAAAATAATTTTCGATGACGTTTTTCAGATGCGATCCGATATCGAGCAGACGAGCATTGCCTGAAGCATCTTTTTCTGCGGAGCGGTCCGTTGTGCCGAGCAAATCCTGACCGGCGCCTTCGGCGACAATGATGACAGCGTGCCCTCTGGAAATCATGCGTTTTTTTAAAAAACCCAAAAAGCCGTTTTTGCCTTCAAGATCAAAAGGCACCTCGGGAATGAGGACAAAATTGGCATCGCTTTGTGCCAGCGCTGCGTGGGCTGCGATGTGTCCGGAGTGGCGTCCCATAATTTTGATCAGCCCGATGCCGTTGACCATGCCCCGGGCTTCCACGTGGGCGCTTTTAATCGCATCGGCCGCTTTCTCAATCGCGGTATCAAATCCGAACGACTTCTGAATCAGATGGAGATCATTGTCTATGGTTTTGGGAATGCCGATCACGGCAATTTTAAAATTTCGTCTGGTAATTTCCGCTGTAATTTTTTCCGCCGCTCGGATGGTGCCGTCACCGCCGATACAGAACAGGATGTTGATGTTTAATCTGTGAAGATAGTCAACGATGATTTGCACATCCTGCGGACCGCGCGATGTGGACAGGATGCTGCCTCCGAAGCTGCTGATGTCTTTCACAACATCCGGCGACAGAGAGATCAGTGGATGCCCGCAATGAGGATTTAATCCCTGGAGCCCGTATTTGACGCCAACAATCTTCTTGACGTGATAATTGAAGTACAGCGCTGTAGTGATCGAGCGGATCACGTCGTTGATACCCGGGCAAAGGCCGCCGCAGGTAACGATAGCCGCTCTGGTGTCGGCAGGATTAAAAAAAATCTTTTCGCGGGGGCCGGCCAACTCGACGGAAAGCGGTTGTCCTTTTTTATCGGTCAGCGAACGATAGTTGTCCAGATGAGTGTTAAACAGGGCTCTTTTGCCGTCCCGGGTAAACTTGCCCGTTTGAAGGGGAGAGACAATCATTCTTTTGCCGAGATTGGAAATGGAAAAAACGTCTTTCATAAATTACTTCCTTTGTGAAATCAGAAGATTCGCGGTATTGAGTCCGGAAAGAATTTCCGCTTCAAAACCGGCATCCGCCAGTAAGGACGCTCCGGTAAGATAAATGTTGGCGTACCGGGTTTTACTGCCTTTAGCGGAAAAACCCGTAAAAAAAGAATTTTTGATCTGATAGCGCGGGATGATGGTGCCTCGCAGCTTAAGCGATAGCTTCATGGATTCGTCCGGATCGAAAAACAAAATGTTTTCTTTTAAAAACGGGAAGAAATGGTCAAGTTGATTCATGATGTTTTCGGAAATAGTCTTCAGGTTATCCTTTGACCAGATTTCCTGATGATCGGGGAGGAAAACGGTGGCGCTCAGAAGAATTTTTGCAGCGGGATCCTTCATCCTCTCTTCTTTTGCCGACGATTCCAGAATGATCAGGTTGTTGTCGGCATAAAGCTCCCTGGCCGGATTGCAGATAATTGCCGAATGTCTGGCCAGCTTTTCGGGCAGCCCTGCCGGATTGACGCCCAGAAAAATGGAAAAGGGGAAATACGCCGTTTTTGCCGGCCGAAGAAAATCGCCAAAACTGAAAGTTTTCTTGTGGTCGAACAATTGGCCGATGTTTTGCCATTTTGTGCTGACGATTAAATGGCGGCTTTCGATTTTTTCGGTGTTGCCGTTATCGTCCGTATAATTCAGTTCAATGACCTTGTCTTTATGGATCGACAGGCAATCGCATCCGGATAAATAAAGACCGTCGGACGCTTTTATTTTACGGATCAGCGAATCGACCAGGTCCTGTTTGCCCTGAGCAAAGGAGAAGGTGCCGCGCAACGGCGTGCAGGATTGCCATGATGAAAAAAAAGAATTTAACGGATCCGTTTTGAAAGAAAGAAGGGCATGCTGAGCCTGAATAACTTTCCGGAAGGATGGGTTTTGCGACATCAGACGTTTCAAACGGATGGTGTTGAACATGCTTTCGACGAAACGGGGAATCAGTTTGAGATAATCGAAAAAATCCTTCATTTTTTTCGGTTGAATGCCGGGATGTTCTGAAATCCATTGTCCGGCTGCGTTTGAATTTTTCTCTGCTACATCGTAGAATAATCGAAGATCGCCCTCGAGATGAGGAAACTCTCTGGCGAGCTCTTTCAGAAGTTCTTCTTTGTCATGGAAAAAGTCTATCCTTTGCGATGGGAGAATAATCTGATAGGCCGGATTCAGCAGGCGCACCTCCGGATAAATTCCCAGATTTTTTAATGACAGATAGGCGATCTGGTTTTCGGCAAACCCGGACACCGGCGTGATCGTGCCGTCAAACGTGAGATCTCCGGCAACAGATGAGCCGGCGGTTCCTTTTTCGGAGAAGAGGGCCGTCTTCAAACCGTTGATGGCGCAGAACGCTGCGGCTACATGGGAAGAAAGATCATCGCCTATGACAATCAGATCATACATGGATTCTGTCCTTAAACGTCATTGCCGGATCATCAGAAAAAAGACATTAGACCGGAGAAAAACGGCTATGGGTGAATGAAAACTTTTCTTCCCCGGATTTCAAGTTTGCCGTCGGCAAAAAGCTGAATCGCCTGCGGATAGATTTTATGTTCTTCCTTTAAAATTCGAGCCGCCAGGGTGTCCTCGGTGTCATCATCGCGCACCGGCACGGCTCGTTGTATAATGATCGGGCCGGTATCGACGCCCTCATCCACGAAATGAACCGTACAGCCGGAAACTTTCACGCCGTACGTCACGGCCTGCCGCTGTCCGTGCAGACCGGGAAAAGAAGGAAGAAGGGCCGGATGGATATTCATGATCCTCCCGGGAAAAGCCTGAAGAAATCGAGGCGAGATGATACGCATAAAACCGGCCAGCGTTACCAGCTCGACGTCATGTTTTATCAACGTGTTGATAAGTTCAGAATCAAATTCCTCTTTATTTTTAAAATCGCTGTTTTTCAGCACACAAAAAGGGAGGCCGTGTTTTTTTGCCCGGATGATGCCGTAAGCATCAGGGTTATTGCTGATGACAATTTGGATGACCGCCCGAAGAGACCCCTGCTCGATGTGATCAATAATGGATTGCAGGTTGGACCCGTTTCCTGAAATCAGAATTCCCAGTTTCAATGCATCCGCCATTTGCTTTCCCTAGCTTTCAGAAATGATGACCTGCGGCTTTTTATCTTCCCTGATTTCAATCAGGCCGAGCGGGTACGCTTTCTCACCGAGAATTTCCAGATATTCGAGCACCGCCGGACAGTCTTTGTCGGAAACGATAATCATCATACCGATGCCCATGTTGAATACGCGGAACATTTCTTTTTCATCAATGTTGCCGATTTCACGAATGATGTTGAAAATCGGCGGGACAGGCCAACTGCCCTTGCCGATTACGGCACGGCAGGCCTGGGGGATAATTCTCGGAATGTTTTCGTAGAATCCGCCTCCGGTGACATGGACCAGGCCTTTGAGGGTGAATTTTTTAAAGAGATTCAGCAGGGCTTTAACATAAATGCGGGTCGGTTCGAGCATTTCCAGACCGACGGTTTTTTCCAGTCCGGGAAGCTTATCGTTGACGTTTAGCTTTCCTTTTTCCAGAAGAACCTTCCGCGCCAGTGAAAATCCGTTGCTGTGCAGTCCGCTGGACGCCAGCCCGATAATACGGTCGTTGACACTGATGGTTGATCCGGTGATTAATTTGTCCGATTCAACGACTCCGACACAGAATCCAGCCAGATCGTATTCTCCGGGAGCATAAAAACCGGGCATCTCCGCGGTTTCGCCGCCCAGAAGGGTACAGCCTGCCTGTCGGCATCCTTCCGTAATTCCCTCGATAATGCTGACGCTTTTTTCGAGCTCGATTTTTCCGGTAGCGAGATAATCGAGAAAGAAAAGCGGCTCGGCTCCCTGCACAACCACGTCATTTACCGACATCGCGACGAGGTCGATGCCGATGGTATCGTGTTTGTCGAGCAGGTGGGCGATACGCAGCTTGGTGCCCACACCGTCGGTGGAAGATACCAGCACCGGATTTTTCAGGTCAACGGAATTTAGACGGAAAAGGCCGCCGAATCCGCCGATACCGGAGACAACCTCCTTCCGCGCCGTTGTTTTGACGGATGTTTTAATTCGTTCCACAAATTCGTTGGCGATGTCGATATCCACGCCGGCATCTTTATAGGTTATATTGTCTGTCATAGCTCCTCTGAGTGATCTTAAATTTCATATGGAAGTTCTTTCGGGGTGAGTTTTTAACGTAATTCAACGCTTAAGTCAATCATTCCTTGCGCAAATAAAATATATTTGTTAACAAAAATATCCGGATTCATCAGAAATGATTCAGGTTTGACAGATTTGCGGCGTGGAGATTTAAATGGATGCCTTAAACGAAATTCTCCAAAAAATTGATCAACCCCTGAACTTTGCTTTCCGCGATAATTACAAAAATCTTTCCAACATCAAAGATCTGGGCAGAACGCTCATAACGCTTTTGTCGAAACTTGATTCTTTTGCCGCATCGTTCGGCCGTGAGGAAATTAATCATGAGATCGGAGCATTACGGGAAATCTTTTCCGATTACGACCGGCAAAAGCTGGAATTAAAAAAAAGAAAAATTGAAAACGCCGTCAAAATCGTCGAAAAACTCAAAACCATCATCCATTTTTTGAACATATCCGTTCCCGAACGGAATGCCGATCAAAAAACCATTGAGAAGATATCGGATTTAAAAGAAGCCCTGGAAAAACTGAATCTGCCGGTTCAGTATTTGAAAGGTGTGGGCCCGAAAATGGCGTCCCGCTTCGCCAATAAAAAAATCGCCACCGTGGAAGATCTGCTTTTCTTTCTGCCGCGGACTTATGAAGACCGCAGGGAAATCAGAAAAATCAACCGTCTCGAAGCCGAAAAAGTCCAATCGGCTGTGGGCAACGTGATCAGCTGTCAATATCGCTATTACGGAAGAAAAAAAATCCTGGAAACGGTGATCAGCGACAGCACGGCCAATCTGACCGCGAAGTGGTTTAAAGGGCAGATGGCGTATCTCCTGGGTGTTTTCAAAAAAGGAACCAGGGTTATTTTTACGGGCGACGTAAGACCGGATTACGTCGGAAAACAGATGATTCATCCGGATTATGAAATTCTTGACGAGAAGGATGAAGAAAATCTTCTGAATTTCAAAAGAATCGTGCCCGTGTATTCCGAAACGGAGGGCCTTTATCAGAAATATTATCGCAAGGTCATGAATGCCGCACTCATGAATTATTCCCGCTATGTTGCCTCTCCGATTCCGGACAGTATATGTGAAAAGCGACATTTGCTGAATGTCCATGAAGCGTTGTGGTCTGTTCATTTTCCCGGCAGTCAGGAGGACATTGATCAATTCATCTCCAGCCGTTCCGAGGCTCACCGGCGTTTGATTTACGATGAATTTTTCTTTTTTCAGTTGGGCATGGCTGTCAAAAAATCGGGAAGAATTCTGGATCAAGGCCTTTCATTCAAAACCGATGGCACAATGCTGGATAAATTTTATTCCAGTTTAAAGTTCGATTTAACCGCCGCTCAAAAAAGAGTCATTGAAGAAATCCTCAACGATATGTCGAAAGACACGGCGATGAACCGCCTCCTTCAGGGAGACGTTGGAAGCGGCAAGACCATTGTTTCAATGGCAGCCATGATTACCGCTTGTGAGAATTCTTATCAGGCGGCCATAATGGCGCCGACGGAAATTCTGGCCAAACAGCATTTTGAAAATATCCGTTTGTGGGCTGAGCCATTGGGATTGAAAACGGTTTTGCTTACCGGCAGCATGGCCAATGCATCACGGGGCGAAACCCTGCGCCGGATTCAAAACGGCGAGGCGGGCATCATTATCGGCACTCACGCTTTGATTCAGGAAGGTGTTGATTTTCATAAACTGGGGCTGGTTGTCATTGACGAGCAACACCGTTTCGGCGTTATTCAGAGAGCGACATTGCGATCCAAGGGCATCAACGCTGACGTGCTGGTCATGACGGCAACCCCGATTCCGAGAACCCTGGCGATGACCGTATACGGCGATCTGGATGTCTCTGTGATCAATGAAATGCCTCCGGGGAAAAAGCCCGTGCACACTGTTGTTTTGCCGGAAAGCAAACGGGACAAAGTTTATCAGGCCATCCGCGCGGAACTGGCGAAAGGGCATCAGGCATTCATTGTTTATCCGCTGGTGGAAGAGTCGGAAACGCTGGATTTGAAAGACGCCACCAATATGTCCAGGCATTTGCAGCAGGACGTTTTTCCGGATTACCGCGTGGGATTAATCCACGGGAAAATGAAGGAAAAGGAAAAAGATGAAATTATGCGGGAATTTATGGAGAACAAAATTCATATTCTCGTTTCGACAACGGTCATCGAAGTGGGCATCGATGTTCCGAGAGCCTCATTAATGGTTATCGAGCATGCCGAACGCTTCGGACTTTCGCAACTGCATCAGTTACGCGGCAGGGTAGGGCGGCGCGATATTCTCTCCAGCTGCATTCTGTTGGCCAATTATAAATGTTCAGCAGATGCGCGCAAAAGATTAAAAGTGATGGAAACAACAACGGACGGATTTACCATTGCGGAAGAAGATCTTGCTATCCGCGGTCCCGGCGATTTTCTGGGAACGAGACAATCCGGGCTGCCGGATTTCCGCATTGCCAGTATTATTCGCGATGCCCGTATTTTGAGCGAGGCCAAGGAGGACGCTTTCGCTTTGGCTGCGCGCGATCCGTTTCTGGACAGAGTTGAACATCAAATTCTGAAGGAGGTCTTAATCTGGAAATGGCAGGGGAAACTGGATTTGGCCAGAACGGGGTAATAAGCAAAGAAACAGGGCAAGGGGATTCATTACATTGTTGTGATGAAAGGGAAAGAGCTGATTCCCAATCCTTATAAATTCCCGCCGAAGACCCGACCTAAGCGGCCGCTTTTGAGCAAAGACGGTTCTGTGTTGATTTATGAAAAATCCATGTCAGCAGGTAAATTCTTTCTCTATTCCCCGGATGGGAATCATAAGCTTGCGGGTTCAGGTGGACTTTGTTCAGCCAAGTCTTTTTGACTTGGCTGTATTCAAACACAGATAAATAGTCGAGTCCAAAAGACTCGACTGAACTTAGGGGGCTGTTAAGCGCTTTAGCCAAGTTGGTATATCATGAATAATGTGTCTGGCGGCTCAAAGCAATCAAAGCATATTCTTTTTTTTTAAATCATTTCTTGGGCACCAATGTCAGTATTTTCGTGTACTGTGTTTTTATATTTTCTTCCTTAAACGGAAAATTCTGATACTGTCCTAACCGGAATGCCGTGATGCCGTCATCGTAGTGCGGGCTTGACGGATTATCCAACTGCCCTGTGCTGTTAATGCCGACGAAAGGTTCATCGCTTCCGAAATCTACAATGATCCGCATGGCCGGAATCATCCAGGTTCCGAAATCTTTCCCGGGATGATAAGCTGAAACGTTCAGCGTGGTGTGGTCGCCGGGCGCCGGATAGGGACCTCTGTCTACATAACCGGAGAGGAATTTGACGCCGGTCTTGTTGATGAAATCCATATAATCGGCAAACAATGTGGCATCAGTCCTCCAATGATAGGTATGCAGTTTTCCCCATTGCCACTTGTCGGGATTTTTTCCGCAGCGCTTTTCCAGAATGCCGATGGCATCCAGAACCGTTTTGGCCAGAATCAGGTCGCGTTCTTCTTTCTGAGGTGTGGTTACGTCATCCCAGAGGGGGCTTCTTTTCCCTCTGTCCGTCAAATGGTCGTGCAGTGCGGAATAGGCCAGCAGGAAGGTATGCAGCAGTGATTGATAGGCACGTGTATTTTTCCCTCCCAGTTCGTCAGCGAAAAGATTGTCGCTCAGCGAAAACAGAAAAGCGCCGCAGAAAGCCGCCCCGGCGGAATCGAGGCGCATATTTCCGTCAAAATCTCTGAGCAGTGCCATCGCTTGATGAGCCGCCGTTGATTTTTCAGAGTTTTGCCAGACAGAACTCATGGTGTCCAGCGTTTTTTGTTCCAGCAACGCCGTTTTGATTACGTTGACAAACCTGGAATAGGTATCAAGCTGCATAGCTTTTGCATCATCCAGGGTGTAATTTTTTGCATTTTTCAACAGCTGTTCGATACGTTCGCCTCTGTCGGGATAGTACCAGGACGAGGACAGAATATAAGGAAAATCAGCAGGAACTGTCCGATGATTAGCGGTGCCCACATAGCCCTTCGCGGGGTTTTTCAAAGACGGATGTTTTGACGGTGAAAGAAATCCGTTCCAATCGTATTCACCCGTCCAACCGGGAGAGGGACAGAGACCGCGACCTTTTTTCCGCAACGGGAAACGGCCCGTAACCTGCCAGGCGATATTTTTACGATCCGCCATGACAAGGTTCAGTGGAATGACGGACGTTTCCTGAGAAGTGTATTTAAGAATCTCATCGACCGATTTTGCGAGCATGATGTTGAAAAAAACGTCCATGGACCTGTCCGTTTCATTGCCTGCCCAACTATACGCGATTCCCAATGAAGGATTAAGCGGCATGGGAACCAGTTCATGACGGGGCTTATCGGTCAAAATATCATTGAGCAAAACGCCGTGGAGAGTTTCATAAAAGGTTCGGGTAACAGCCTTTTTTTGTCCTTTAATCCGGAAGCTTTCCTCCCTGCTGTTTGCCTTCAACCATTTATTCTTATAAAGAAAATAGAGACCGTCCGGTTTCTGTTGCAGCTTTTCCAGAAAGATATCCTGATTGTCCGCCATGACCATCGTCATGCCGATACCGATGTGCCTGTTGTATCCGGCAACAATGCCGGGAACACCGGCGATGGCAATACCGGCTCCGTCAATCTCCGGACATTTCAGATGCATCATGTGCCAGATGGAGGGCATGGTCAACGGCAGATGCGTATCATTGGCCACGATGGGTTTCCCTGATTTGGTCAGTTTTCCGGAGACCGCCCAGTTATTGGAAGCCGCCGCGGCAGGAAGAAGCAGTGTGTTGGTCAAATTAGCTATGACGCCCAGTTGTTCAATATTTTGAGCAGCCTCTGAAAGATTGATTCCTTTCAGTTTTTTCATTTCTTCAAAGGGCAGGGGTTCATCGGGGTAAATGGGAAAAAGCCAGGCTAACTTTTCCGGTGCGACAACCTGCGCCACGTTGAGCAGGTTGATTTCTTCCTGGAGATTTTGACTCAGGCCCAGCGTTAGAACAAGAAATACATACATGGAGTCGATGGGTCTCCAGGGATCGGGTTGGTGTCCGGCCAACTTCAGAGTCGTGGGCAGAGGGACGTTGGCGAGATACGCGTTTACGCCGTCGCTGTAGATATTTAACAGTCGTCTCAGGTCGGAGGATGCCGACAGGTAAAGGGTCTGGGCGACCTGATTGAGATTCAGCGCCCGCAGATAAATATCCATTTCCAGCGTGGCCCTGCCCAGAAGTTCGGAGAGCCTTCCCTGGCTCACAAGCCTGAATCCTTCCATCTGTGTAAAGCGGTCACAAGCGCTGATATATCCCATGGCAAAGATAAGATCGTCCATGCTCTGCGCTTCAATGTAAGGAATGCCCAGATTGTCGCGTTTGACAGTGACGTTATCGGACAAACCGGGAAGAACCTGTTCTCCTTCCATGGGAGGCAGGGATTTTTTGTAGGAGACGTTCAGCAAAGGCGTGCAGCCGCTGATGACTATGCATAAGATCGATGCGAAAAGAATTGCCGATTTAAAACGCAAATGAACGACAAAAGATTGAATCCTCATGAAGCTCTCCTTATTTGCAGTTTGCTTTTTATTGCGTTGATATCCGGTTTTTTTGTGAAGAGTAACCTACCACATCGAAGATCATAAAAGCAAGCTGACGATCAATATGATGAAGCTTGACTTCAATAACAATGCAGGATAATTTTAATGAAAAGGCGTTTCAAACGGATGGAGCTGCATGATGGGCGTGAGAATAGGCATCATTGGTATCGGCGGGGTAGGCGGATATTTCGGCGGGAAACTGGCGCGTGAGTACGAAAAATCGGACGAATATGAAATCATATTTATCGCCCGCGGGGAACATTTAAAAGCGATTCAAAAAAACGGCCTGCAACTTTTTACGCGTGAAGGCGATTGTGTTGTCCGGCCGAGAATAGCCACAAACAATCCCGATGAGGCGGGAATGTTTGATGTGGTGTTCTTTTGCACCAAAAGTTATTCATTGGAAAATTCGGCTGAAGCGTTCATCTCCTGCATCGGCAGACAAACCGTGGTGATTCCGTTGCTCAACGGTGTTAACAGCTCGCAACGGCTGCGCCGTGTCCTGCCGCATGCGATAGTCTTAGGCGGCAGCGTTTATATCATTTCCCATAGTGACGGACCGGGAATCATTAAGCAGGAAGGAGGCGCGTGCAAGCTGACGTTCGGAACCGATCATGATCCGGCAGACGATTATCGATATATCCTTGATATTTTACTTCAGGCAAAGATCAACGCGGTATTAACGGACGACATTTCCGGCGTGCTCTGGATAAAATATTTGTTAATGTGTCCGCTGGGGTCTCTGACATCGGCCACCGGCAAAACATACGGGCAGATATGGGAAAATCCTGAATTACGGCAAAAAGCAAGGGCGATGATGATGGAGGTGGTTGCCGTCGCCGCCGCACATCATGTCGTTATACAGGAGCATGAAGTGGATAAAGCGATGGCGATGATTGCCGGGTTCGGATATCATTCCAGAACATCCATGCAGCTGGATTTCGAAAAAGGCCGGCAGACGGAAATTGACGCACTGACGGCTTATCTTTGCGGGGCCGGTCGGGATTATGGCGTGCCTACGCCGTTACATGATGACGTTTATGCGCAATTAAAATCAATCAAAGAGCCGAAGGAATAAACCCATGACAATTAAAGTTGCAGCCATTCAACTGGCCACTGCCGTGGCCGAATCAGAGGAAAACATAAGGCGCTGTGAGCGCCTTTCCCTGCAGGCGGTAAACGAAGGAGCACAATGGATTGCCTTGCCTGAATTTTTCAATACGGGCGTCAGCTGGAATCCGAATATTGCCCGGGCTATTCAATCTGCGGACGGCGAGGCGGCAACATTTCTTTGCGGCTTTTCAAAAAAATACCGCGTTTTGATCGGGGGATCATTTTTATGCCGATTGCCCGACGGGCAAGTCCGCAACCGGTATCAATGTTATGCGCAAGGCCGGCTCGTCGGTCAGCATGATAAAGATATTCCAACCATGTGGGAAAATTATTTTTATGAAGGCGGCGATCCCGGGGATATCGGCGTGCTCGGCTTATACGAAAATGTCAGAGTCGGCGCGGCGGTCTGCTGGGAATTTATGCGAACGATGACGGCCCGCCGGCTGCAAAACAAGGTGGATGTGGTCATCGGCGGATCATGCTGGTGGAGCATACCGACTAATTTTCCGCTTTTTTTGCAGAAACTCTGGGAACCGGACAACAAACGCAATGCGTTGGAGGTGCTCCGGGATAACGCGCGTATTTTAGGCGTACCGGTGATTCATGCCGCACATTGCGGGGAAATTGAATGTGCCATGCCGGGACTGCCCATGAGCTATACAGGGTTTTACGAAGGCAATGCCGTTATTCTTGATGCGGAAGGGCGGATACTTGCGCACCGTAAACCGGAAGAAGGCGAAGGGGTTGTCAGTGCGGAAATTCTAATGATGCCAAAACAGGACTCAAGAGAGATTCCCCAAGGTTACTGGTTGAGAAAAAGGGGAATCTTGCCGTTTTTTGCCTGGCACCATCAACGCTGGCTGGGACGGCGATGGTATGCCCGCCATGTGCGCGGTAATTAGAATAATCCCCCTATATGATTTTTAATCCAACGAGAGGAGGAAACATTGAAAAAGCTCATCTGGGTAATACCGTCGGTTTTATTTTTTTTGTTTGCCGGGTGTTCGGCGGGTTTACATAGCATTGAAACGGTACAACTGGCCAAAACAGTCAGGAGCTGGGATGGCGAAACGCTGCCGCAATACCTCCAGGGTCAGCCGGAGGTTACAATTCTGCGCATCAGAATTCCTGCCGGTTCAAAACTGGAAATGCATCATCATCCGGTGATTAACGCGGGCGTTTTGCTCAAGGGAGAATTGACGGTTGTGGCGGACGATAACAAAACTTTGCATCTCAGAGCCGGAGATTCCATTGTGGAACTGGTCAACAAGAAACATTACGGGAAAAATGAAGGCAAGGAAGCGGCCGAGATTATTGTTTTCTATGCCGGTGTTGAAAATAAACCGATCACGGTCAAGTAATGGGGCTTTTGCAAAATATCCGGTTTTTAATCGGTTTACTTCATGTCTGGGTAATTCATTAATTATTTTAAGCATTCATGATGGATATTTCATTGACAAAGCCGATCCATTTGTTATAGGAAATTAACGGAAAAAGATTAACAATTAACGGGAATTATATAAAATTATAAAATAATTTCAGGTGCATATAATGAAAGAAATCCCTATCGGTCTTATCGGATTCGGAACCATCGGAACGGGCGTGGTCAAACTGTTGCGGCAAAATGAAGAGCTGATTACAAAAAAACTGGGCGCCAGGCTTGTTATAAAGAAAATTGCCGATATTGATATCACGACACCCCGTGAAGTGAGGGTCCATAAGGGGCTCTTGACGCGGGATGCGCGGGAGATCATCAACGATAAAGACATTCCGATTATCATTGAACTGATGGGCGGGTACGAGCCGGCGCGCACGTTTGTTCTCGAAGCTGTTGCCAACGGCAAGCATGTGGTTACCGCCAACAAAGCGCTTCTGGCGACCCACGGCAATGAAATATTCCCGGCGGCTCAGAAAAATGCGGTCAATATCGGTTTTGAAGCGAGTGTCGGCGGAACCATTCCAATCATCAAGACCTTGAAGGAAAGCCTGGTTGCCAACAGAATCATTTCCGTCATGGGCATCATGAACGGCACCTGCAACTACATCCTGAGCAAGATGACGGATGACGACAAGCCGTTCGACATGGTTTTGAAAGAGGCGCAGAAGCTGGGCTTTGCAGAAGCCGATCCGACCTTTGATATCGAAGGGATCGATACCGCGCACAAAATGGCCATTATTCTCTCACTGGCCTATGGCAGGAAAGTGAATCTCAAGGATATATATCTGGAAGGTATCACCAAAATCAGCCGTGAAGATATTTCGTTTGCGAAGGAACTGGGCTACCGGATCAAATTGCTGGCCATCGCAATGCTCAGAAACAATGCGGTAGAAGCGAGAATTCATCCGACGATGATTCCGTCAAAATGTCTTCTGGCAAATGTGAATCAGAATTACAATGCCTTTCATATCATGGGCGATGCCTCAGGCCCCGTCTTTCTTTTCGGTCAGGGAGCGGGCATGATGCCCACCGCCAGCGCGGTTTTTAGCGATGTTATGGACAGTGCAAGAGATGTTCTGAGCGGAAAAAACGGCCGAGGGCCCTTGCGGTCGATCAACGAGTCGGCCATGATGCCAATCCGGCTGATTCCCATGGATCATGTGGAGACAAAATATTATTTCCGTTTTACCGCGGTTGACCGTCCCGGCGTGCTTTCCAGGATATCGGGTATTCTCGGGAAATACAATATCAGCATTGAAGCCTGCATTCAGAAAGCCAGAGTGAAAAGGGGAGCGGTGCCCATTGTGATGACAACGTACAAAGCCAAGGAAAGTGATGTGCAGAAAGCACTCAAGAGAATAAGCAAACTGGACATCCTCCAGGGTGAAACCATCCTGATCAGAATTGAGGACGATTTAAATTAAATTATTCAAAAAAGAGATTTCTCAGAAAGGTGATATGAAGTACGTAATATTGCTGGGTGATGGTATGGCGGATTATCCGACCGATAAGCTGGGAGGAAAAACACCGCTGGAATGCGCATTCACTCCGTTCATGGATCAGATTGCCGCAGAAGGAACACTGGGCCTTGTCGATACGGTGCCCGAAGGAATTCATCCCGGAAGTGATGTGGCCACATTGAGCGTTCTGGGGTATGATCCCCGGGAAAATTATACCGGCCGCGGACCGCTGGAAGCGGCAAGCATGGGAATTGATCTCGGTCCAGATGATGTCGCGTATCGCTGCAATCTGGTTACCATCGGCGATCAGGATGGTCCGGAAGCGTTTATGGATGATTTTACCGCCGGGCACATCTCCAGCGAAGAAGCGGAAATAATCATTCGCGATATCCATCGGCACATCGGTTCCGATCATCTGGAGTTCTTTCCCGGCGTGGGGTATCGTCATCTGCTGGTCTGGCGCAACGCCCCGGCCAATCCGGACACAACACCGCCGCATGATATTACGGGAAAGCCCGTGGCTGAATATCTGCCGCGCGGAAATGCTGCCGCCGATGTCAATGCCATTATCAGGCGGGCGGCCGACCTTTTAAAAAATCATCCGGTCAATGCGAAAAGACGCCAGGCGGGCAAAAAAGAGGCTAATGCCATCTGGCTGTGGGGGCAGGGGAAGAAGCCGCGGATTGTCCCTCTGACTCAGAAGTATTCCCTATCGGGAGGCATGATTTCCGCCGTTGATCTGCTTAAAGGCATTGGAACGATCGCCGGGTTGAAAGTTTGTCCGGTGCAGGGGGCAACCGGTTATATTGATACCAATTACGAAGGTAAAGCAAAAATGGCTCTGGATGTATTGAATTTCATGGACTTTGTTTTTGTCCATCTTGAAGCCCCTGATGAAATGGGACACGAAGGCAATGCCGAAGGCAAAATCCGTGCGATTGAACTTTTTGACGAAAAAATCGTCGGGCCTATTTTGACGAAAATAGGCGCATTCGGCCACTATAGGATTATTGTTTTAAGCGATCATCCGACACCGTTGGATCTCAGGACCCATGTCAGCGATCCGAGCCCTTTTGCGGTATTGTCTTCGGAAAAAAAAGAGAACAGGGCCCCGGGAATGAGCTTTAATGAGATAAACGCCAAAGCCGGCAATCTTCTGATTTCTCCGGGGCATTTGCTGATGGAAAAATTTATCAAGGACTGGAAGAGCGTTGTCGGTTAACAATGTAACAAAAATCAGGGTGCTTTTTGCCGATACGGATGCCATGGGGGTGGTCTATCACACGAACTACATCAAGTGGTTTGAACTCGGCAGAAACGAACTGATGCGGCAGCTGGGTGTTCCTTACAGCGAATTGACAAAGTTGAATTTGAACCTTCCGTTGATTAAGGTCGGCTGCGAATACCTGAAGTTTGCCACATACGATCAGCTTTTGGCGGTGGAAACAGAATTTGCCTATATCCGGAAAGCGACGGTTGGTTTCAATTCCAAGATATGGGATGAAGATCAAAAACATCTTCTGGCGGAAGGCTATACGGTTCACGCTTGCACCAATCACGAGGGCAAGCTTCGCAGAATACCTCAATTGCTTTTGGAATTGGTCAAAAAATATAATATCAACACAGAGGAGGCATATGGCTGAGAAATTAACAAAACAGGATTTGGAAGGACCGGATGCTTTTCAAAACACCGTGGAACTGGTCAAGGATTACATTTCTGAAAACAAAAAGCGTTTTTACTCCATTGTGACGGCTGTCATTCTGGCATCAATGATTGCCTTTGGTATCTATATGTACTGGAGCAACTATCAGGACTCCGCCAGAGCGATGTATGCCCGGACGCAATCGAGCGCTTCCGGAAGTGAAACACAGGATATGACCGGGAACAATATCCGGATTTTCCAGGAACTGATCGAGAAATATCCGCACAGCTGGAGCGCAAGGATGGCGCATTACCGGCTGGGGAATATTTATTACAGCCTCGGTGAATATGACAAGGCCATCGCCCACCACAAAAATTTCGTTTCTTCCCGGATTTCCGACCACGCCGGAATTAAATTTCTCGCTCTGTCGTCAATCGGATATTGTTACGAAGCCAGAAAAGATTACAAATCCGCGCTCGAATATTTTCAAAAAGCGCAAAAGGGCAACAACATCGGATTTGAATCAGTGGGGTTCAGCAATGTCGCCCGAATTTATGAACTGATGAATGATAGAAAGAATGCGCTGGAAAATTACAAGAAAGCCCTGGAGAAAACAGCGGATTCCTCAAAAGCCGTCTTCATCAAATATAAAATTTCTTCTCTCAGTTGATTTGGAGGTTTGATTATTGAAAGTATTGATGTCAGGTAATGAAGCCATTGCGCGCGGCGCATACGAGGCAGGCATAAGGTTTGCAACAGCTTATCCGGGAACGCCCAGTACGGAAATTCTGGAAAATTTCTGTAAATATGACGGGGTTTATGCCGAGTGGTCGACCAATGAAAAGGTTGCCGTTGAGGTTGCCATCGGCGCGGCCCTCGCCGGAGAAAAGGCAATGGCGGTCATGAAGCATGTTGGCGTCAACGTCGCCGCCGATCCTGTTTTTACCGTCAGTTATACCGGAACGAACGGAGCCCTGGTGATTGTTACTGCCGATGATCCTTCATTGCACAGCTCCCAGAATGAACAGGATAACCGCAATTACGCCCGTTTCGCCAAAATCCCGATGCTGGAGCCGGCCGATGCCGCTGAAGCGAAACACTACATTAAAATGGCTTTTGAAATCAGCGCGCGGTTTGATACGCCGGTTTTCTTTCGAACCACCACGCGGGTATCTCACTCAAAATCCGTTGTCACTCTGGAAGAACCGGCTGTATACGAAGACAAGACGGGATTTGTCTATAACGCGGAAAAATATGTGATGGTTCCGCACTGTGCCAGAATCCGGAGAGCCGAGGTGGAAAAGCGCCAGCAGGCACTCAAGGAGTTTGCTGAAACGTTTCCGGAAAATAAGGTCGAAATTACCAATGCGGAAGCAGGCATTATTACCGCCGGAATGCCTTACAATTACGCCAAGGAAGTTTTTCCGGGATATTCTTATCTGAAGCTGGGCATGGTTTACCCGCTTCCGGAAAAAATGATTCGTGATTTTGCTTCTAAAGTTAAAAAACTATACGTTATCGAAGAGCTCGATCCTTTTCTGGAAGAACAGATCAAAGCCATGGGCATAGCAGTCACCGGCAAGGAAATTTTTCCTTATACCAGCGAATTTGATCCGGGAGTCATCCGAAATGCGATTGAAAAGCAATCCATCAAAAAAGTGTCCGATTACAAGGTGCCTTTGGCGGCGCGACCGCCGAATCTTTGTCCGGGTTGTCCGCATCGCGGATTGTTTTATGCCTTAAAAAAACATAAGGTTTATGTTCATGGGGATATCGGCTGCTACACGCTGTCTTACATGAAACCTTTGGAGGGGCTGCATTCCTGCATCTGCATGGGCGCCAGTATCGGTATGGCTCACGGCATGAGCAAGGCGCTCAAGGAAAAAGGGAAGGGCAAGGTTGTGGGCGTCATCGGCGATTCCACGTTTCTGCATTCGGGAATAACCCCGCTTTTGGATATGGCTTACAATCAAAGTGACGCGTTGATCATTATCCTGGACAATAGCACGACGGCCATGACCGGTATGCAGGAGCATCCGGGGACCGGCTATACGCTGATGGGGATAGAGACAAAGCAAGTGAAGCTGGAAAATCTGGTTTCCGTTCTGGGCATTGAACATGTCAGGGTTGTCGATCCCATCGATCAGAAAGCAACAACGTCCGCCATAAAAGAAGAGCTGACAAAACCGGGTCCTTCTGTGATTATTGCAAGACGACCCTGCGCGCTATTCAAGAGAAGCCATATAAAACCCAAACCGGCCTTGAAAGTCGACCCGGACAAATGTGAAGGATGCCGGGTCTGCATCGGGCTGAATTGTCCGCCGATTTCCTGGAAAAAAGGGGCAACTAAAAAAGGCTCCAAGCGAAAGGGCGTTTCTTATATTGATGCAACATTATGCAACGGTTGCGGATTATGCGCACAGGTTTGTAAATTCAACGCTATAAGTTAATTTAAAGGAATTATCTAAATGTCTGAAAATGAAGTAAAAAACATATTATTCGCCGGAGTCGGCGGGCAGGGTATCCTGCGGGCAAGCGACATTATCTGTGAAGTCATCATGGAAGCCGGTTTTGACGTAAAAAAAAGCGAGGTTCACGGCATGGCCCAACGCGGAGGATGCGTAACGAGCCACGTCCGGTACGGGAAGAAGGTCTATTCTCCGCTTGCGGAGCCCGGAAGCATACAGACACTTGTATCTTTTGAGAAAATGGAATCTCTGCGATATCTTTCGTTTCTCAGAAAAGACGCCGCCATTGTCGTGAATACGGAGGAAGTCTATCCTCCTGCCGTCAACATGGGTGAGAGCCCTTATCCTGATGATGCCGTTGAATTTTTGCAAAATAATTACAAAACGGTCATCAGTTTTGACGCGTCAAAACTGGCCCAGAAGGCTGGTAACATAAAAACGGCCAATGTTATCCTTCTGGGCGCCTTATCCAACCACATGAATATCGACAAATCCATTTGGGAACGTGTCATTAAAAAGTCGTTTCCGGAAAAGTTAATAAAAGTGAATCTGGAAGCTTTTCAAATGGGAATTCATGCTTAATATAAAACCTGATGCTTTCATCAAATATATTTAAATAATAAGAGGTAAAACATATGGCGGAAGATTATTATCAGGTCCTGGGTGTGGAAAAAAAGGCATCAGCTGATGATATTAAGAAAGCCTATAGAAAACTGGCTCTTAAATGGCATCCGGACAAGAACCCCAATAACAAAACGGCGGAGGAAAAATTCAAAAAAATCAGTGAAGCTTATGCGGTTCTGAGCGATCCAGAAAAACGCAATCAATACGATCAATTCGGTTCGGCCGATCAATTCCGACAGCGGTATTCGCAGGAGGATATTTTCCGTAATTTCGATCTTGATGAAATACTCAGAAGCTTCGGCTTTGGAGGTATCAAAGGGGGCAGGGCAACCTTCAGAACAAACAGAAAAAGGGGGGGGTACGAAGGAGAATATGACGATCCTTTTGCCGGCCTGTTCGGCGGTGCAATGGGCGGAAACCGAGCACGTTACGCAAATATGCCGCAAAAAGGACAGGATGCCGAATATAACTTATCAATTACGTTAGAAGAATCCGTTTTAGGGGCGGAAAAAAAGATTTCTTTTCAACTGGAAAATCGCATAGAAGATATTAATGTCAAAATTCCAGCAGGAATCAGCGCCGGTAAAAAATTAAGGCTGCCCGGCAAAGGTCTGTCCGGCTTTAATGGTGGTCCCAGCGGTGACTTATATTTGAATATTAATGTTCTGCCGCATCCAATTTTTGCCCGCGACGGCAACGATCTCCATATCGAAAAAACGATTAAATTTACTCAAGCCGCTCTTGGAACGACCATCGATGTTCCCACCCTAGACGGAACAACCAAGCGGATCAAGATCGCTCCCGGTACTCAAAATAATACGAAGATCCGGATGAAAGGATTCGGTGTGCCCGGATTAAAGGGAGCATTGAAGGGCGATCAGTTCGTAAAAATAAATGTTGATGTTCCCCGTAGACTGACGGACCGTCAAATAAAAATTATACAGCAACTCGCCGATGATGGATTATAAAAGCCACACCGAATAAAACATCTAATAATCATAGCTAAATCAATCACGATAAATATAGAGACTTGGATTATGCGGCTATTTAATCAAAATTATTATGTCTTATAAGATATGTTATGTAAACATAACGGTATGGGGAAATATACAACCATCCGGTCGATTAAAAAAAGTCTCTGATCCCATTGAATCACTTTAACCCTTCTTCTAAAATAAATTTTTGAACGCCGGAATGACTATAGAATTATAATGAGTTGTGATGTTTTATCTAAAGAAGTCGAACGGATCCTATGATACCCATTTCTTTTTTGCAGATGATGACAATTCCCCTGATACCGGGGATATTCATTCCGAAATCCAAAGCGGACTTAATATCAGAGTTGTTTTTTACCCTGTTGCCTATCGCAGAAGCTGCCGAATCAGCCAGGGTGGCTGATGGAGAAAGAACGCACACGGCATCAGCACTTCCGAAACTTAATGAAGGTCCCACCGAAGCGGATGATGTGCAAATTCCCACAGGCGTTTCTTCGGGCTTGATTTCTAAATGAACTTTATGGCTTAAAGGAGATTCTCCGGCAAAAATTGATACGGTCAATGTATCCTGAGATTGCAGAAAAATATCCCCGCCATTTTCAATAATGATGTTTTTTGTAGAGCTTAAAAGGTCACGTCCGACAAATTCGGATATCGCGCCTGCTACGCCCGCCATCGGACCAACGCCGCATATTTTAGATTTATCGATCATATCCCGGACAATTGCAGGGGCAAGATGGTCTTCATCAACCGGCAAAAGAGACGTTCTGAAATCGGAATGATTTTGGATATAGATTTGTAAAGAGTGACGATGATTGGCAAGCGATTGGAAGGCCTGATCTGAAAGATCGGTGTCGGATCGGATGAACAGATCGCTTTCGGAAATTTTTACATTATAAGAAATGAGATGATCGTTCTTTATGAGCGATCTGTATGTTCTCTCCTCGTATGGCGGCATCTGACGTCAATCCCCTCATGAAAAAATTGTAGCACCCTGCCCCAGTATATTATCCGCCTCTTTTTTCAACCTCTCATTAATATCCAGGCGCAAATCATCTCCCAGATAAACGATCGTTTCACTTTTTCCGTTCATAATATGCATATAACTTTCATATTTTCCCTGAAATTTCCGAATTGAAGAGATAAAGGATGAAATATCTTCAGCGGACATCCTGTCGGCGTCAACCATAAAACGAACCTGTTTGTAGGGATTTTTCAAGGCTTCCGCCAGGGGAGTCACTTCTTGGGCAATTAAAGAAATTTTCTGGTTTTCTTCAGTGCCGGATATATCAAGAGTTCCTTTAACAATCACCGGTTCTTCTTCATGAAGAATATTATAGGATGTCTTGTATAAATCACCAAAAAATATAGCGTTTATTGATCCATGCAAATCTTCCAGAGTGACATACGACATGGTGTCGTTTCGTTTTGTTTTCCGTTCGTTTATGGCGCTGACCACTCCGGCAACGGTCACGGTTTCCTTGTCGCGACGGATCAGCAGATTTTCCGAATCGCTGTCTGTAACCAGTTTAAGACGATCAGTATACGGAAGCAATGGGTGTCCCGTGATATAAAAACCCAGCGCTTCTCTTTCGAGGGACAGCAGCTTTTTGTGATCCCATTCCGGCATGTCAGGAAGTTCATAAGCGCTTAATCCGTTTTCAAAAGATGATGAGCCGGATTCCAGCTGATCAAAGAAACTTGACTGGTTGCTTGATTTCTCCTTCTGGTTGCGTTGGGCAACCTCCATCGCTTCTTCATAACTATGCATTAATTGACTGCGTTTATGTCCCATGGAATCGAATGCGCCGCATTTGATCAGGCTTTCAATGACCCGCTTGTTGACTTTACGCAGATCGACACGATTGAGAAAATCAATAAAGGATAGGAATTTTGCTGTTTCTCGCACGTCGATGACAGATTCAATCGCCGCCTCCCCGACATTCTTAACGGCGGTCAGACCGAAGCGAATATTCTCACCGGAAATACTGAACCCCTTTTCCGATTCATTAATGTCAGGCGGCAGGATGTTGATGCCCATGTCCTTGCAGCTCGTCATGTGTTTAATGATTTTGTCCCGGTTGTCTTTTTCGCTCGTCAACAAAGCGGCCATAAATTCGACCGGATAATGGGCCTTGAGATAGGCTGTCTGATACGTGATCATTGCATAGGCGGCGCTGTGGGATTTATTAAAACCGTATTCGGCGAATTTTTCCATCTGATCCCAGATAATTCTGGCCTTGTTATCGTCGATCTTCTGTTTTTTGGCGCCTTCCATAAACCGCGGTTTTTCTTTTTCCATATCCGCGACTTTTTTCTTTCCCATCACCTTGCGCAGGGTATCCGCCTGTGACATCGTGTAACCGCCGATCGCATTGGCAATCTGCATGACCTGCTCCTGATAAAGAATAATGCCGTACGTTTCTTTCAGGATCGGCTCAAGCTGCGGAAGCTCATATGTGATTTGCTGTTTGCCGTGCTTGCGGGCAATAAAATCCGGGATCATCTTCATGGGACCCGGACGATACGCGGCAATCAGCGCGATCACGTCTTCGATGCGATCGGGTTTGAAATTGATCAGCAGATCCTTCATCCCCTCGCTTTCCAGCTGAAAAACACCGTCGGTTTCTCCCTTCATGAGCAGTTTGTATGTGTCGGGATCATCCAGCGGCAGGTTGTTAATATCCACCTCCGTGTCTTTATAGTCGCGGATGAACTGGAGAGTGTTCTTGATAACGGTTAATGTTTTCAAGCCCAGGAAATCGAATTTCGTCAGCCCGACCGTTTCAATGTCTTTCATGGTGTATTGAGAAACGATATCGTCCTTCGGGGAAAAGAGTGGGACTCGTTCCATCAGCGGAGCGTCCGAGATCACCACACCTGCGGCATGTACGGAAGAATGACGGTTCAAGCCTTCCAGAATGAGTGATAATTTCAAGAGTTTGTCGATTTGCGGATTCTTTTTCCGTTCTTCCTCAAAACGGGGCTCCATTTTGAAGGCTTCGTTCAGGGTAATGTTGGGCGGAATAGAGGGAACCAGTTTGGCAATCCGGTCTGCGTCGCCGTAAGGAATGTTCAAGGCACGGCCGACATCCCGGATCACACCTTTGGCCAGCATTTTACCGAATGTGCATATCTGGGTTACCTTGTCCTTTCCGTATTTTTCCGTCACATATTTTATAACTTCGCCCCGGCGTTCCTGACAGAAATCAATATCGATATCCGGCATACTGATGCGGTCCGGATTCAGGAATCGTTCAAAGAATAGGCCATACCGAAGAGGATCGATATCCGTAATCCGGATGGCAAAAGCCACGAGAGATCCTGCCGCAGACCCCCGGCCCGGACCGACGGGAATATCGTTGTGCTTGGCATGTTTAATAAAATCAGAAACGATGAGAAAATATCCGGCAAACCCCATTTTTTTGATGATTTCCAGCTCTTCGTGGAGACGCTTGCTATATTTTTTGCGGATGCTGTTTTCCTCTCCCGTTGAATATTTCAGGATGCTCGGCATGCGTTTTTCAAGACCTTCAACGGCCTTGCGCTCCAGATAAGCCTCCAGGGTTTCCTCCGGATGCTTCACTTCAAATTTCGGCAGATAGAATTTCCCGAATTCGAAAGTCATGTTGCATCGCTCGGCTATTTTGACCGTGTTTTCCAGCGCTTCGGGAACAGACTCGAAAAGCTCGCACATTTCCTCCGGTGATCGGACATAAAACTGATCCGTTGCCATGGTCATGCGATCTTTGTCTTCAATGGTTTTGCCGGTTTGGACGCATAAAAGCACATTGTGGGCTTCCGCATGGTCCCGTTCCAGATAATGACAGTCATTGGTGGCAATCAACGGAATGGAAAGTTCCTTGCTCAGCTCAATCAGCCCCTGATTGGCGATCTTTTGCTCGGGAATTCCGTTTTCCATGATTTCCAGATAAAAATTCTCTTCTCCGAAAATTTCCAGGTATTCCCGGGCGGCTCTTCTCGCCTCTTCCATGTTTCCCCGGACAAGCCATGAGGCGATCTCTCCATGCAGGCAGGCGCTCGAAGCAATCAGGCCGTCCGCACATTCCCGCAGCAGGGCCTTATCCACGCGGGGACGGTAGTAAAATCCTTCAATATGTGCGAGCGAGTTTAATTTAATCAGGTTTTTATACCCCTGCTTGTTTTTGACTAGAACAACCAGATGGCGCGTTGATTCGCCGATGGACGACGGGGTTTTGTCTTTACGGTCTTTCGGGGCGACGTAAAGTTCAGTGCCGATGATGGGTTTAATCCCGTTTTTAAACGCCTGTTGATAAAAATCTATCGCTCCGAACATGTTCCCGTGATCCGTAATGGCAACGGCGGGCATGGCATATGCTTTAACTTTTTTGAAAAGCTCATCCAAACGGATCATCCCGTCCAGAAGACTGTATTGCGTATGAAGATGAAGATGCACAAACTGAGAGTGTTTCATAATTGCCGTACTTGGGAAATAATGAAAAAATAAAAAAAGCAGAAAGCAACTGACTTAATCCAACCAGTAGTTGGGCGCTTCCTTAGTGATGATCACGTCATGGACATGGCTTTCTCTAAGACCGGCCTGCGTAATTTTTACAAAACGCGCTTTTTTAATCATGTCCGGAATGGTTCTGCAACCGACGTATCCCATGCCCGCTTTCAGGCCGCCGATCAACTGAAGAATACTCGCCGATAAGGAACCGCGGAACGGCACACGCCCTTCTATGCCTTCCGGAACCGTTTTTAAGGGCGCTTCAATATCGTCGAGATAATAGCGGTCACGACTACCCATTTTCATGGCTTCAAGCGATCCCATGCCCCGGTACACTTTATAACTTCTTCCCTGAAACAGAATGGTTTCGCCAGGACTTTCCTCCGTGCCGGCAAATAATCCGCCGATCATGACACAGTGAGCGCCGGCACCGATGGCTTTCACGATATCTCCGGAATATTTGATGCCGCCATCGGCAATGACCGGAACCCCTTTTTTCGAGGCTATTTTGTAGGCGTCTCTGATTGCAGACATCTGTGCAACACCCACTCCGGCAATGATACGCGTGGTGCAGATGGACCCCGGTCCAACGCCGACTTTCACAGCGTCCACGCCGGCATCCATCAATGCCTTCGCCCCGTCCGCCGTCGCCACATTACCGGCGATCAGTTCACATTTGGGAAAATCGGATTTGGTCGCTTTCACGGCCTTGATGACACCTGCGGAATGTCCGTGCGACGTGTCAATCGCAATAACGTCGACGCCTGCGGCCAGCAAAGCTTCAACTCTGGCTTCGCGATCGATGATCCCTACTGCGGCACCGACCCTTAATCGGCCGAGCGAATCTTTACAGGCATTGGGATAGCGTCTGATCTTTTCAATGTCCTTGATGGTGATCAATCCCTTCAATCGGTATTCATCATCAACAACCAGCAGTTTCTCGATGCGGTGTTCATGCAGAAGTTTTTTGGATTTTTCCAGAGAAATATTGGACGATACCGTGACAAGATTTTTTTTCGTCATGACATTCGATACCGGTTGATCCAGATTTTCTTCAAAACGGAGATCCCGATTGGTGAGGATGCCTACCAGTTTTCCTTTCTTCACGACCGGGACGCCGGAAATCGAATACTGATTCATGAGTTTCAAAGCATCGCTCACTTTCCGGTCCGGATCAATGGTGATGGGATCGACAATCATGCCGCTTTCCGATTTCTTGACTTTATCCACTTCAATGGCCTGCTGTTCAATACTCATATTCCGGTGGATGATGCCGATGCCGCCTTCACGGGCCATGCAAATTGCTGTGCGCGATTCGGTCACCGTGTCCATGGCCGCCGAAACGATGGGAATTTTTAAAGATATGTTTTTGGTTAACGATGTGGTTGTATCGACATCTTTCGGCAGTATATTGGACGCTGCCGGCACCAGCAGAACATCGTCAAACGTTAAAGATTCCTTAATTGTGTCATCGAGCATTTTTCCCTCCATTGATAATAAATCCCGGTTGCTTGTTAATAATATAGAGCCTCAACGCTCTTGTGAGAAAATTTTATTCCCCGTAACGCTGCAGAATGCCTGTGGCGTCATCATGGTCCGTCTGTCTCAGCACCATTTAATCATCAGGATGGCCTTGTCGGGCAGGCGTCCGAATCCTGAACTTGACGGATAAAATATTTTTGACCGTTCAGGGGAATAAAGAAACGGCTGCCGTCTTCCGATGATTCGATGAATTCAGCCAGTTGATAATACGCCTTGCGCGAGAATCGGGCGGTGAATTTTCCGATCTTAACACGGCAGTACAGCACGTTTTCCTTGCCTGACCGCAGACTGTTCATGTCGAGGATTTCGCACGTATCATCGTTTAACAGAATTTCGATCTGATCCCGGCGGTTGTCCGCATTTTTTGTTTTGAAAACGGCCAGGACAACAAACACCGTATCTTCCACGGCCAGATAACAACATTCCGGACCGAGCTTAATCAGATACCGGCCCGAATCATCAATCCGGAGATGTTCGTAAAAGATACTCAAAATATCCTTGCGAAACATGTGCGCGCCTTTATAATACCAGAGACCGTCTTTGTCTATTCTTATTTCGAAATTATCCATTTTTAAAACATCTTTCTGCTGTCCAGTATGATGGTCACCGGACCATCGTTGACCAGGTCTATTTTCATCATTTCCTGAAATTTTCCCGTGGCCAGACCGGGAA
>JAGOMJ010000075.1 GCA_017993615.1 Smithella sp.
GCAGGCGTAAATGTTCTTGACAGGAAAAAATACGGTTTCTATAATCCGCGCAACAGCTTTGGAACGAATGATTGATCATCAGCAAACAACCAACATTAAGGAGGAGGGGATATGAAAAAAATCGCGGTAAGTATTTTAGCAATATTGTTCATTCTGGTCATGGTGGCAGGATGCGCCGATGAAAAGGGACCGGCGGAACTGGCCATGAAAGCGGCGGAGCAGGCGGTCGAGACCACGAAGGCCGAGGCGGCAAAACTTGTTCCGGAACAAATGGCCGCGCTGGAAGCCGCTATGGCGTCCGCAAAGGACAAACTCGCCAAGGGCGAATACAAAGCCGCCCTGACCGAAGCGCAGGGTCTTGTCGGCAAGGCCAAGGATGTTCTGGCGGCGGCAAAAGCCAAAAAAGACGAATTGTCCAAAAA
Organism: Smithella sp.; assembly: GCA_017993615.1. Classification (GTDB taxonomy): domain Bacteria; phylum Desulfobacterota; class Syntrophia; order Syntrophales; family Smithellaceae; genus Smithella. Next base: position 423 of record JAGOMJ010000075.1, read on the forward strand.
ATGGACGGAACTGACGGAGGGAATGCCCCAGATGGTTGAAGCCATCCAGGGAAAGGTGGACTCCCTTTCCAAACTCAAAAAGCTTCCGAAAAACATCACCGCCGAAAAACTTGCTGAAGCGAAGTCCGGCCTGGAGGCTGTCAAAGCGGATCTGGCAAAAGCACAGGAAAGTTTTACATCCGGAAATATCGCTGAAGCCATCGCCACGGCCACAACCGTGAAAGAGAAAGCTGTAAAGGCCATGGAAAGCCTGGGCATTTCCGCTCCGGAACCGGCAAAATCCTAACAACAAAAGCGGCACATTCCCGCTCGGTTTGAGACAGGGAGTGTGCCCCCTTTTTTCAGGGATTCGCTTTTACCATCACTTTTTTAAAAGCTTCAGCCTTTCGGAAACGCTGTTTGCTTTTGCCTGATCTCCATTTTCCAGATAATAGTTCTGAAGCCTTTCCAGATAAGCCCAGAGCGGCCTGCGCCAGCCGTTGGCCGACGCGGTGTCGATGCCTATTTTCAAGATGGCTTCATCGGCGGGCAAGTATCTTGTCCAGACGCCGCAGGCAATCAACCGGGACAAGGGATCGTCGATGGCGGCAATCTCACGGCCGGCCGTCGCGGCATCCTTTCCGGAAGCGGCTTTCAGAACACCGGCATATCTTGCCGGAAGCTCTTTCGTGTCCACGGCGCTGAAATTGCCTTTTAAAAAATGGCAGTAGGCCATATCGGCAGGATGAGGTTCAAGCCGGTAGAGTTTCGCAAACTCGCTCGCGTCAAAAGGTTCCAGCGATGCGGTGTGGAGCGCGTATTTGGTCAGATAGGCGACCGTTAAAAGGCCCAGGTCGTTGCCGGCGCCGATTTCTTTTCTGGCTTTTTCAAAATGAGGTTCGGTGGACGCCTCCCGGCCGGTCAGGAAGCTGGTCTTGTACTCATCCAGCTGGCTGTATGCCTTTTCCTTCCAGACAGGAATATGCCCGGCGCCTCCGCAGGCGCAAATCAATAACACGATGATTAAAAACGGAAGCTTTTTCATGGAACTTTAAACTCCGGATTTTTCTTTGACCCTACAATAGCGTCCAATTTTTTTACAACACTGTCCAGCGAGGTCACAACATCATCGATGTCGGATCGAAGAAGATGAAAATCTTTCATGCCTTCAGATGCATCCGTGCTTATTTTATTAATATTATCAATTGTTTTGTCCAGCTTTTTCAGTTTTCCGATCACGTCCTTGAGAATGACATTGACCTGGGGCAGCGCGCCTTCCTTTCCATAGATTTCATGATCTGTCTTGTCCGCCATCTTATCCACTTTGGCGAGGATGCGATTGACATTGGTTGTAATTTCCTTCAGCTGTTTGAGGGAATCATTCAGCGCTTTAACGCTTTCCTCGTCGGAAACGGCCATTTCCACAAGGGATTTTTTCGAGGCCAGGTTCGCGGTAATTTTTTCGGCATTGCCCAACACCTGATTTAAGTCCCCCCGGGGATCGGAAAGCGTGCGCGTCAGTTGCTCCACATGATCGGCAATCTTTGTCACCTGGTCCAGAACAGGTTCTATTCTGGCTATGGCGTCATTGATGTCGTTGACGATGGCCACTTCCGGAACCTGGTTTGGATCCAGCGGCGGGCTATTCAGATTGGAAGTGGTCACGACAATCCGCGCCGCGCCGATCAGCGGCCGGTACAAAATAAAGGTACTGTCCGACCGGACCCATTTCACATGCCGATCGGGGATTTTGATTTTAATTAAAACGATGCCTTTGTCATTGAGCTCCAGCGCCTGCACCTTGCCGATGTTGAATCCCGAAAAATCAACCGGCATGCCTTCGGTAAAGCCGTCGCCGGAGCGCGACGACAGCGTGAAGGTGTGCATTTTCTCGAAAACGCCCTTTCCCACGGCAAGGTACAAAAGCGCTGCAGCGAGCAAAACGGCCGTGCAGACAATGAAAAGTCCGACTTTCAATTCGCGGCTTACTGTCATAGTTCTCCGTACTTTTCTTCCATCCAGCGGTAGTCGTAGATTTGGCAGCTTAAATACAAATCATCAATGATTTTCAATGCATCCATGATAAAGCGACCATCCTTCAAGTGGGGGACAATTTGGAAAGGCTGGTCGATCAGAATCATGGCGTCCTTGACCATCGCGGCACGAAGCAGCATTACGCAAAACCGCTCTTCGGTGTTCAGCGCCGGGTTGCGCCTGTCCGCGATCGGCCCGAGACCAAAGCGCTCCAGGCACGTGAGCGCGAGTTGCCGGGCCTGCCGCCTGGGCATATTTTCATGATACTGCTTGATCAAAGCGATGTTCATATAGACATCCTGATTGGAAATCAGCGGCACATTCTCGGATACCGGGGCGGCCTGCAGGGGATAGTCCCGCAGAAACTGCTCCTGCGACTGCCGGAGCGTCTGTTCGCTGTCAAAATAATTTACAGTAATTTTGTGATTAATGACAGCACCTCGATCATCAGGATGGCCGCAAAAACATTCACCATGCCCTGGGATACCACCACGGGAATGCTGGTCAGTTCACGTGATGCCCGCAGACCAAAACGGATGGGAATCAGCGTGATAAAAAACCCGTAAACGGCGCACTTGAACAGCGCAATGACTATATCAGAAAAATCAGTGGAATTTAACAGAAGATTTGAATAAACATCCGAGCTCATCCCGAACATCATCCGGGAAAACAGGTTGCCGCTGACCAGCAGAACAATGGAAAAAAGGCTGCTTAACAAAACGATGGAAACGATGCCGTTGATGATGCGCGGCATCACCAGGTAATCGATGATGTCAATGCGGAAAATTTCCAGCGTTTTGATTTCCTGGTTGACCTTCATCACAGCCATTTCCGTATTGATCGCGGCGCTCGACCGCAGGGTGATCAGAAGCACCGTTAAAAAAGGCGATAATTCTGTAACAATCAAGCCCATTAAGATGTGTCCGATAAACTGGGTCAGTCCAAGCTCTTTGAGCAAGGTAAAGACAATGCCAATAAACAGAGAGCCGAAGAGAATTGAAACGATAAGAAAAAGCGGCAAGATCTGCACGGAAGTGAAGTAGATCTGGTTCAAAAGGACTTCCCGCATGGCGCTGGAATAGGTTTTTCGTTGAAAAATCCGCAGGAAAACCTTACCGGAAAATGCGATCGTCCCGGCAAAGCCGCTGATCATCCGGACGGCCCGATTTCCCAATTTTTCAAGCAAGGACATATCCTGTTCGCTCCGTGATACGGAATCCTAACACAGGACAAACAATACTTCAAACCATCATTATAAATGCGTTTTACGTTGACAAACAGAGGCGTGTCGTTATATTTGAAACAATTATGCGTTAAAAAACATCTGAAATGTATCACCGGACGCATTCTTTTGGAGGAAAAGATGAAAAATTCAAATCGAAAAACATTTTTTATGTTCCTGATGGCTTTTCTGGTGGCCTTTTTTATTGTTTCACTGGTGGGCGTTCTGAGATCGTCCTTTACCAGCTCCGGGGCTCCTGAAATTCCCGCCGCGCAGGCGGTTCCATCCCTTTCGGGCGGCCCCGGCACGGCACCCTCCTCGTTTTCCGATCTGGTGGAGCGCGTCAAGCCGGCAGTCGTCAATATCAGCACATCCAAGACCTATAAGGGCAGAGGCGGTTTTGGAGCGCCTTTCGGCGGATCTCCTTTCGGGGATGATTTTTTTGACCGCTTTTTCGGCGACATGCCCCGCAGAGAATTCAAGCAGCGCAGCCTGGGATCGGGGTTTATCATCAGCAATGACGGTTACATCTTCACCAATAATCACGTGGTAGAACAGGCGGACAAAATCCGTGTAAAAATATCCGACGGCAAGGAATACGACGCCAAAATCATCGGCACGGACGCCAACACGGATATTGCTCTGATTAAAATCAAACCGGACAACAGCCTGCCGGTGGCGGATATTGGAGATTCGGAAAAGGTTCGAGTCGGGGAATGGGTGGTCGCGATCGGCAATCCTTTCGGTTTGGACGCGACGGTAACCGCGGGCATTGTCAGCGCCAAGGGACGGGTCATCGGCGCCGGACCTTATGATAATTTTATTCAAACGGACGCCTCGATCAATCCCGGCAACAGCGGCGGTCCGCTGTTTAATATGGAAGGGAAAGTCATCGGCATCAATACGGCCATCGTAGCGCAGGGCCAGGGAATCGGCTTTGCCATTCCTATCAATATGGCCAAAAGCATCCTTGCGGATTTGAAAACAAAAGGAAAGGTGACACGCGGCTGGCTGGGAATATCCGTGCAGGATATTACCGACGATATCGCCCAGAATTTAAACCATAAAAACAAAAACGGCGCGTTGGTATCGGATGTCTTCAAAGGCGATCCGGCAGACAAGGCTGGGATTAAAATAGGCGATATCATTATAGAAATTAATGGAAAGCCCATTAAAGACACGCATGATTTGCTCCTGACAATTGCCGCCTTGCAGGTTGGCCAGAAGATGAATGTAAGAGCCATTCGCGACGGCAAGGAAATGACTTTCCAGGTGGTAGTGGCGGAGCGCAATGACAATGTAACTGTGGCCATGGAAAGGTCCGGGCTTGGGCATTTTGGCATTGCCGCGCAGGACATCACTCCGGAGATGGCAAAACAGCTTGGAATAGCGCGCGATGGCGTTATGGTTACGGACGTTCAGGCGGGAAGTCCGGCCGATGAAGTCGGCATTCAACCCCGGGACATCATCGTTCAGGTAAACCGGGTTAAAATAGCGTCGATGAAAGACTACACGCGTGAAATCACCAAAGCGGCTCAGAAAAAAAGCGTCACGCTCTTTATCAAGCGGGGTCGATCCGGTTATTCCGTAACGATCCGCATCAATTAAAGATCCGTCCTTCGGAAAAAGGCAGGCCTTCGGGCCTGCCTTTTTTATAGAAATCAAGCCCTGAAAAGAGGAGGCCATGGACAGAAAGCTGCATGATTACGCTGGTGTGATCCATCTGCACTCCTCCTTTTCCTTTGACGGCCACGCGCCGATGGAACAGATTCTTGATGCCGCTGACAAAAACGCTGTCGATTTCATCATGCTGACGGACCACGACCATCTGAAGGCCAGACAGGAAGGATGGGAAGGATGGCAGAAAAAAACCCTTGTTCTGGTCGGAGAGGAAATCGCTCCGAGGTTCAACCACTTTCTGGCGTTTAATATCCAAGAACCGGTTATATGCTCCGGAGACCCTGAAGGTAAAAATCCGCAAAAATATATTGATGAAGTGAACCGTCAGGGCGGTTTTGGCTTTATCGCACACCCCGATCACGAAGGAACGAAATTGTTTCACGTGAAACATTACAGTTGGAACAATTGGAATGTCGGGGATTTTACAGGCATCGGCGTCTGGGATTTTATGACGGACTGGCAGAAAAGCCTTCGCGGGTACGGCAGCGCGCTCTTGAGTTTCCTTTTTCCCGCCTTTTTTCTAAAGGGGCCCCGCAAGATTACGCTGGAAAGATGGGACGCCCTGAGTCAAATCCGGAAAACCGTCGGCATTGGGGAGCTGGACAACCATGCCACCGTGAAAAAGCTGCTGGGAATTCGCTTCGTCGCCTTCTCTTTTCACCGGGCCTTCGCATTTATCCGGACGCATGTTTTAACCAAAACAGGGTTCACCGGAAACAACCATCAGGACATCGCCATGGTGTATGAGTCGCTCCTTCATGGACGCTGCTATTTTGCTCTGGAATACTTCCGCGGGGCAAAAGGTTTTCAATTCACTGCGGAACAGGACCAAAAAGTATTTCATATGGGAGATTCTCTTCCGCTTTCAGGAAACGCTCAATTATCCGTCTTCTGTCCCTCTAAAGCCCTGATTCGCGTCATCAGAAACGGCCGGGAGGAAATCCGGCAGATCAGCGATCAGTTACACATACGAATTGAAAAAACAGGGGTTTATCGCGTCGAAGCGCACCTGAAGACGGCCGGAAAAACCCGGCCTTGGATTTTTTCCAACCCGATCTTTATAAACTCTCCGAACCATTAGCCTTTTGCCACCGGGAATACCGAAA
>JAGOMJ010000028.1 GCA_017993615.1 Smithella sp.
AGATGTTTTATAACAGCCATCGTCTTCATTCGTATTTGAAATACAAAAATCCGAATGATTTTGAAAAGAGTCTTACGTTGGCAAAAGCAGCTTAACCGGGTGTCCGTTTTTACTTGACCAGATCAAAAATTGCCTTAAATCAGCGACTAAGAATATGCGCTCTTTCAAAACTTTTTTCACGTTCCACAAAAAAGTCATGGAGAGCGTTTTTCTTTCAGTAAAAAGAAACAGGTTTTTTGTACTCATCTAACGTTAAAACACAACAAAAAGAGAAACAGGAGAAGACGAAGAGAAAGGAGGTTTTATGCGAATCAGAAAAGGCAGTAAAGCAAAGGTGCTGTCATGGATCATGACGGTCATGTTTGTCTTATGCGCCGGCACAGCGTGGACATTGCCCGGCGGTGGCGCGGTTGTCAGCGGCTCCGATGCACCGGTTGTTGACGACAGGACCATGACCATTAACCAGACAGCGCCAAAATCAATTATCAACTGGGAGTCATACAGTATAGACAGGCGGGAAACCGTCGCTTATACAGGTCAGGATACCAGTTGGATATCTTTAAACCGTGTAACAGGGGCAGATCCTTCCCGGATATTGGGACAGATTACCGCGGATGGTGCAGTCTGGGTCATCAATCCCAACGGATTGCTGATCGGTTCCAGCGCCAAGATCAACGTGGGCAGTTTTCTGGGGTCGACCCTGAACATTACCGACGATAACTTTAATAATGCAGGAACCTACTCCTTCAGAGATGGGTTGAACGGCATTATCAATCAGGGCAAAATAACTACGACAAACGGCGGGTATGTGGCTCTGCTGGCGCCCTCCATCACCAATAAGGGAACCATCACCACACCGTCAGGACAAACTTTAATTGCATCAGGCAATGCCGTGAACCTGCATATGGACGGCAACATCATAGACGGCACTGGATTGAACGAAGCAACAGATTCTGAAGCTTTGGGCATCGTTAACTCGGGCAAAATCTATGCTGACGGCGGTAGCATCTTACTTTTTGCAAATAGCGCGGGTGACCACTTAAAAACCGTCATTAACAACACCGGCGTCATCCAGGCAAGAACCATCGCCACAGGAGAGGATAAGTACAAAGCGGGCTCCATCCATCTTCTGGGTAACTTTTTAGGTCATGGCAACAGCAATACCATTAACGTTGGCGGCACGCTGGACGCTTCCGCGCCTAACGGAGGTGACGGCGGTTCGATAGAGACATCCGCAGCCAGAGTGATGGTGGCCAATAACGCAAACGTAACCACCAACGCGCCGCAGGGAGCAACCGGGTACTGGTATATCGACCCTGTCGGCGACTTTAACATCGGCGCATCATCCGGTGCGGGCGAGGGCGGTTCCATCACCGGCTCCAAACTCGGCAGCAGCCTGGGCAAAACCCATGTGGTCATCGGCACTACTCATCCGGGCAGTATCAATGTCAACCAGCCTGTCTCCTGGCGTTCAAACAACACCCTGACACTAAACGCTGATGAGTATATCAATGTGAACAAAAACATCACCGCCTCCGGAAAAAACGCAGGGATGGAGTTCAACAGCGATGACGGCGATTTCCCTGAAGGGCCTGTAGCCGATCCTTTATACTTTCTACAACTGAACAACGGTTCCGTCATTACGCTTTCCGGCGCGGAGGCCACTCTTAACCTTAATGGGGATAACTACAATGTGATCAACAGTGCAAATGTCCGTTTCCTGGATTTTCAATTCACTGCCCCGGACCTTGGTGAAAATTACGCGCTGGGCACAAACATCAATGCGTCTGTTACGTCCCGGTGGAATGGCGGAGAGGGATTTATGCCGGTGGGCACTGAAGACGATCCCTTCACGGGTAATTTCACCGGATTGGGTCACACCATATCCAGCCTCACCATTAACCGTCCCGCTGCTGAGGGGGTCGGCCTGTTCGGTTGTACCGAGGAAGGCATCATCTCCTATGTCGGGTTAACCGGCGGCAGCGTCACCGGACGGGAAGATGTTGGCGCTCTGGCCGGAAAAATCCGGTCCGACAGCTACATCTTCAACTCCTACGCCACGACCAAAGTCACGGGCAACAACGAAGTCGGCGGACTGGTTGGCGAAAATGAAGGCCTGATTCTTAACTCCTACGCCACCGGCAAGGTCAAAGGTGTAACCATCGATGATGACGGTCTCGTTCGGAGCGAAGATGTTGCCGGATTGGTCGGAGACAACGATGGTTGGATTATAAACTCCTACGCCAAAGGTGCAGTCACAGGCACTGACACTGTCGGCGGACTGGTTGGGGAAAATGATGGATCGATTCTGAATTCCTATGCGACTGGAGCGGTCAGCGGCGTTACCGTCTATTTTGATGACGGCTTCACGGTTCATAATTACAGCGAAGAAATCGGCGGACTGGTTGGGGAAAATGATGGATCGATTCTGAATTCCTATGCGACTGGAGCGGTCAGCGGTGACTACGCTGTCGGCGGGCTCGTCGGAGACAACAACGACACGATTATGGGTTCGGTTGTTGACGATACGTATGAAGGCTATACTTCCTTCGCTATCGGCAAGGTCAGCGGCTTTGAAGATGTCGGCGGACTCGTCGGAGAAAACGACGGCAGTATCTGGTGGTCGAAAGCCTCAGGCGCGGTCAACGGCAGTATGACCGCAGGCGGGCTGGTCGGATTTAATTATGGCAATATTCTCGGATCACTGGCTACCGGCGCCGTCACCGCAAACAGCAATGTCATGGGTGCTTACGCGTTCGGCGATACCTTGTTTACCGTCAACGGTGGAGCCGTTCTCGGCGGACTGGTCGGCGTTAATGAGGGCAGTATAAAATATTCGAGAGCTGACGGAGCCGTCAGCGGCGGCAGTATCATTGGCGGTCTGGCCGGAGTTAATGATGGATCGATATTTGTGGCTCATGCCAACGGCAATGTCACCGGAAGCAGCACCCCCAGCAAAATTACTGTCGAAACAATCAACGACGATCTGGGATATGAACCGTTACTCACTGATTTTACAGCCAGCATCGATGGCGGCAACATTGTCGGCGGCCTGGTAGGACTCAACACCGGCATGATTAAAAAAACCGACGCCAACGGCAATGTCACCGGCGGCAGCATCGTCGGCGGACTCGTCGGGCTTAATGTTGATTCACCTTGCGACGAAGAACGCGGCGGAAAAATCATGATGTCGAAAGCCACCGGCAACGTCAAGGGCGGCAGCAACGCAGGAACCATTGCGTTTGATTATAACGGCCCGCCTCCCGAAACCGTAGGTGGTCGCGAAGGCTTGTCGTTTATTCCTGTTAATACCAACATCACCGGCAGCATTAAAGGCGGCAATATTGTCGGCGGACTCGTCGGACTCAATGCCGGCGGCAAGCTGAAGGGTGTCTCAGCCGAAGGCAATGTCGAGGGCGGCAGCATCGTCGGCGGACTGGTCGGACTCAATGCCGGCGGTCAGGTCAGGGGTGCGCTCGCAAGCGGCAATGTGACCGGTAAAAACAACGTCGGGAACATCACCCTTGATTACACCGAAATGCCTTTTGCTCCCGGTGACGTCGTTGACCTGCCCTTAACAACTGCCAATGTCAGCATTAAAGGCGGCAACATTATCGGCGGGCTGGTCGGACTCAATTTCGACAGCAAAATCGAATACACATTAGCCGAAGGCAATGTCACCGGCGGTAACTTTGTCGGCGGGCTGGTCGGACTCAATGCGGGTGCTTTGTGCATGGGTGACGGCGCAGTCATCACCGATTCAGCTGCTTACGGCAATGTCACCGGCAGCAAGAGCACCGGCGCGGTCAATGTCAGCTACAATGTTTCGGACAGCGACGAGGTCTTTGAAGATTTCAACCTGAATCTCAAAGGCGGCAACTTTGTCGGCGGACTCGTCGGACTCAATTACGACGGCGGAATCATTAACACGCACGCTGACGGTAATGTCACCGGCGGCGGCGATTATGTCGGCGGACTGGTCGGTTATAATCTGAACACTGTTCCGGAAGGTGATCATCCGCCCACCATTGGAGCGCTGATCGAAAGATCCTATGCTCTCGGCAATGTCACCGGCGGCAACTTTGTCGGCGGCCTCGTCGGCTACAACAGCGGCGTCATCGTCGACACCGATGCCTGGGGTAACGTGACCGGCAAGGATGCGGTCGGAGGACTCGTTGGATTCAATGACCACGACAGTGTGATTGTCTATTCTTATTCCATCGGCAAGGTCAGCGGCAGTACATCCGTCGGCGGGTTTGTCGGTCATAATAACAACGGTCTGATTGAGAATGCCTACTGGGATATGACGACATCCGGCACGATCGTCGGCGTCGGCACCAGCAATGGCATGCCAATAGATGTGACTGGTCTTAGCACACCCGATATGAAGCAGGAAAGCAACTTTGAAGGTTTTGACTTCGATAATGTGTGGTACATTGATGAAGGGGTGACCTATCCGTTGGTTGGTGTTCTGGCACCATAAATTAAATTTCTTTAACCTTTATTCCACCATTTCCTCTCCTGCAAATCGGGAGAGGAAATGGTGCTTTTTCCGCCCGGCAGATATTGTATAAATCCCTATTGAGTTAACGGAGTTGAACATGTTTCCTATAAACAGGAAGAATCTTTTCGCGTCCGTCATTATATTTTTCTTTTTTATAGCCCTATTCGCGCTGCCGGCTGCCGCTCAGGAAAGGGCGGGCGAGATCATCCAGCAGTTCGAGAAAAAGGAGGTCGTTCCCCGCGATCTGCCGGACATGCCGGTTATTGAACAAAAAGAGGAAAAGACGCAGGAGGCGCCGGCCGGCCCGAAAATTCTGATCAAACAAATCAACGTAAAAATGCACACAAAAACCGGAGGGGAAGAAAAAGCGCTTCTGCTTCCACCCGACACCATTAAAACTATTACCTCCCGATACGAAAACAGGGAACTGACTTTTGCGGAAATCAATCAGATTGCGAATGACATCACGGCCGCTTACCGCAGCCGGGGTTATCTTCTGGCGTACGCTTTTATCCCGCAGCAGGAAGTGAAGGACGGGCTGCTGGAAATCGGAGTCATCGAAGCGCAACTGGGAAAAATCACCGTCGCTGGCAACACATCCTACAGCACCGATTTCATCCGGAGGCATCTGGAAAAAATCCGCAAAGATCCCTCCATCAAAACAGACACCCTGCAGAACTCATTGCTGCTGCTGAACGAATATCCCTCCCTGAACGTCATAGCCGTCATGGAGGCTGGAAAAGAATTCGGCACAACGGACATTGTCGCGCAGGTTCAAGACAGCCGGCCCGTGTCGGGAAGTATTTCCTATGATAATTTCGGCTCGAAGTACACCAGTGAAAACCGTCTCAATGCCGATCTGAACATCGGCAACCTGCTCGGCAGCGGGGACCTGCTGACGCTCAGAGGCATAACCGGACTGGACGAGATTGATTTTGACAATCTGTCCTACCTCCGGGCGGAATATGCCATTCCAATCATGTATTACGGAACAAAGATGGGGGCTTACTATGCCGACAGCCGATACGAAGTGGGCGAGGAGTACGAACCGCTCGAAATTCACGGGAAAACGCATCTGGCGGGCCTTTATCTGACACATCCGTTGCTCAAGACCCGACTGCACGCTCTGGATTTGAAACTGGGTTTTGATTACAAAGACATTTACGAATACATGCTTGATAAACTGGCCAGCAAGGATAAGATTCGCGTCGCCAGCCTGGGAGCAACCTACAACTTCATCGATAAATTCCAGGGAAGAAATATTATCAACCTGACGTACCATCAGGGCATCCGGGATCTGTTCGGAGGCACCGGCAAGAACGAACGGGAATCCAAGCGGCAGGGATTGTGGGAACAACTGTTCGGCAACAGCGAAATTAATGTAACGAGAACCCCCACGAGCCGGCTTTACGCCGACGGCGGTTTTTCCAAGGGTACGCTGGATCTCGCCAGAATCCAGAAACTTCCCGGATATAATTACATGATCCTGAAAGGGTCCGGTCAGATTTCCAGCGATAATCTGTTTGTGGCCGAACAATTTTTCATCGGCGGCATCAGCACGGTCAGAGGGTTTTCATCGGCATCGCAGGGCGGCGATCAGGGATACTGTGTTTCAGCCGAATTCCATTTGTCGCCCGTTTTTCCCGAGGCTAAAGTTTTCAATCAGACCTTCGGCGACATGTTCAAGTTTGTTTTATTTGCCGATCACGGCGGTGTGTTTAAAAACGACGTTCTGCCGGGAGAAGACGAGGACGACTATCTGACCAGCATCGGAGCAGGGCTGAGACTATACATGGGTAAACATTTTTTCGCCCGCCTGGATTACGCCGTACCCAGAATAGACGGCTCCTTTGAAACCGGCGACGCGGAAATCTACGGACAGGTGGCATTTGTTTTTTAAAACATAATGGCATTCTCCGTCTGGTCTGATAAAAAACATCCGCATTTTGAATGTTTTTGAAATTTTTATAAACGCGTTTTTACGGCGCCGCAGGAGAGGGGCGAACCTTTCCATGAAATATTCCTCTCCAATCCAACCCGAACAGATTGATGATGCCCCGCCGGACCATCAAGTTTCAAATCAAGTCGTTTGCAAAAACAACATATTGATATATAATACATACCGGTTGCCTCTTAAAGGCAAAAAAGCAATGACCGGTTTGTCTGTTTTGTGACGGAGACGTCATTCATGAAACATCGAATATATTTCAAAGCCCTGACGTTCACAGGATGCCTCAATCTGATTCTGCCGCTGATGCTCCTGTTGATTCTGTCGGCGTGCGGCATGGCTTCATCCTCTCAGCGCGTCGGCGGACCGTGCACTTACAAACAGTATCAAGGTGACGCTGAAATCGTCTCGGTGACACCCGTAAAGGGAAAGGCAGAGGAGTACGAAATCCGGTTTTCCTTTCATCCGCGGGAAAAGATTCAGGAAGAGTTTGCCCGCGTGGAAGGGAAACAGTGGCTGCTGGTCCGGGAAGATTTTTCTTTTCCGAAAAAAGATTTTCTGCAACAATACGGTATCAGGAAGGGAAGTCGTTTCCCTTGCGTAATGAACGTAATTACCAGAGGAACTTGCACCCCGATTCTGTTTGATTTTCCCACAATACGCAACGGCAGGGCGCAATAACCGTGTTAAGACTTTTAATCCCATGCCTGAATAACACAGGCAAGACCGGAGGTCGCTGACATGAAACAAAAATTCCTATGGCCCAACATTACTGTTTTTATCATATTAATATTTTTCATATTACCGGTATCCGGCCAGGCGGACAGCACCACCTCGGGGCAACGAGAGCGTTACGTTCTCGATACCAACCGTCCCGTAAAGACATTTCCCATCATGCGTCCGGACGATCTAACGATCAGAAAATGGCAGAGCAGATTTGAACGGGCGCCGCGCGCGCACATCCGTGAAAAATATCACCGCCGGGCCCATCACCGGGCAAAAGCGCGCACAGACCAGACAGGCAAGGTATCCTCCATCAATCTTCTTGGGCTTTTGACGTATACACCTTCGGAAAACCAGGGATCGTGCGGCGATTGCTGGGCATGGGCCGGAACCCGTGTTATGGGCATTGATCTGAATACGCAACAAGGCTCTGCCGACAATCTTTCGGTTCAATTTATCAATTCCTGTTACGGGGAAAACGCCTGTTGCGGCGGCTGGCTTTCCGACGTTGTGGATTTCTACAACGGGAAATTGATGGCCATTTCCGCAGCCAATACGAATGCGTCCTTTCAGGACAGCGCCTTCCGGTGCAGTTACTTTGGTGCTTTCTCCAGGGTATCCTGCGAAAATATTACAACAGAGGCAAACTACCCCATCCAATCCATCTCTGAAGCCACGGTGCACACGACCGGTATTTCACAGGCCGAGGCCATTTCCAATATTAAGAACGTGCTGAATCAGGGGAAAGCCATCTGGTTCGCGTTTTTCCTTCCTGACAATGCCTCTTGGAATAGTTTTTATAATTTCTGGAACAATCAGTCGGAAAACGCCCTCTGGGATTCGGACAATTTCTGCGGTCAAACCTGGGACACCTATGAGGGCGGCGGCCATGCGGTCACTCTGGTCGGCTATGATGATTCCGCCGCCGATACGGATGATCATTACTGGATTGCTCTCAACAGTTGGGGAACAACCGCCGGCAGACCCAACGGTATCTTCCACGTTAAAATGTATATTAATTACAATTGCACGCTTCGCGGTCTTTCCAGCTATCCGCTTGGATTTCAGACGCTGAACATTGAATGGGGTGTCGCACAGGCTGATCCCGTTGACAGAACAGCGCCCGTCGTGACAGCCTTCTCGGTCCCCACGGTTTCAAAATCGCTTACGGTGCCTGTCAACGTCTTTACTGCAACGGACAACATGGAGGTAACCGGTTACATGATTACGGCTTCTTCAGCGAAACCGTCATCATCGGCTGCCGGCTGGTCGGCAAACGCTCCGACACGTTATACATTCCAGTCGGGGACACTGGGCACAAAAACATTATATGCCTGGGCCAAAGATGCCGCGGGAAATGTTTCATCTTACAAAAGCGCCTCATTAACGCTGAGTATGCCTGATCTGATCGTCTCGGCCGTGAGCAACTGGTCTACAACCATCACTGCATCCCGGAGAAGTTTTTCCATTACCGACACCAATAAAAATCAGGGCAATGCTGCAGCGCCCGTTTCAGTAACAAAATACTATCTATCCACGACCCCCTCCAGGACGGCCAATGCCATACTTCTCGGCGGAACGCGCTCCGTTAAGGCAATTGCAGTAGGTAAAACGTCGAGAGGATCAGCAAAGGTTACCGTTCCCCAGGGGATAGCGAAAACGGTCTATTATGCCATTGCCTGCGCGGATGATAATTTGGTCGTGAACGAAAGCAGCGAATCCAATAATTGCAAGGCGTCATCCCGGAAAATTACCGTTAAATACTGAGGATAAGACGATATTCCAGCAATCGCTGATTTTGCTGATCAAAACCGAAGATTATTCAAAAAGGGGGTTATCCTGACAATACGCTTCTGTTTCACGAAAATGACGGTAAGGAATCGGTTTTGCCGGCTTATGGCGGCATGGTAGAAATACCCGTGTTTGCAGTGATTTGCCGTTCAAAGACCCTTTCAATCCGCTGCCCAGCACACCTCAATAAGAGTAAATTGCATCTTGTAATTAATTACAATTATGGTAATGTGACGCGCGTACTTTTTCACTCAAAAAGTGATCGTAAAAAAACTGCAAAATACTGAAAAGTATTTTTATCTGAAAAGAGGACTTATGAAGAACACATTTCTATTCATTTGGATCATTGTAATGCTCGTTGCATTTTCCTTCCCGTCGATCAGCTTTTCCGCGACGCAGGAGGTTGTCGGCCAATATTGCGACGTGTATACCGGCGATATGAAAAATAAGACCGCCTTGGACGATTTCAAAAAATCTGTAAATGAACATGCCCGAAAAGACGGTTTCAAAAAAATTGTCAAAGCATCGCGTTTAACCAATGTGACGTCTGACTGCATCAATTATGCTGTCAGTCATTACGTGGACAAGGTCACCGTCCTCAGTCACACCGAAAAGACGGAAAACAAAGGAAGACGAATATGTGAAAAGGTGAAAATGACCTATGATTCAGAATCCGTCAGCAAGTATCTCAGTCAGGAATTTTGTTTACAGGGCTGGAATGCGAACGAGGAAAAGGTTCTCTGGTGTTATGACGTCGACACGGCTCTTGAGAGTAAAGAAGGAAAGCTCAATGTCGGGGTGATCATTGAAGCCCAGATGGCCAATATCGATCCCGGCAAAAAGGACCTTTTGGAACAGGAAGAAGAAAAGCAGTTTCTGGAAATGACGCAAATCAACAAGGGCAAATACCAGGTTCTCGACAGGAATGCTTTTATGAAGGCTGCCGAGCAACAGAAAATGTCATTATACGGAATAACGGATAATGATATTTTAAAGTTGGGAAAACTTTTGAATCTTGATGTTGTGGTGCACCGGATCATTAATGACAACGACAGAACAACGAAAGTCAGAAAAATCTCTACGGGAAAAGTTCTTCTAGCCAAAACGTATGTAACAGAGAGCAAAGCACCCACCGTTGCACCCGATTGGATCAAATATGGCAAGGAAACAAACGGCACCGTTCATTTCTATAAGAAGGGGGAGGCCGTCAAAGACAGTGACGAAAGCATTATCAAGGTATTGAATAAATGGGTGTTCTCAAAAAGAGAGGTGTCCAATGCCATTCAATACCGGCGTGAAAACAGGTTGTCGACCAAAGGGTATGACAAATTATCGCACATGATTTATTTATCGGAAATCGATTGTCAAAGTAAGAGCGAAAGAATGATCTACCTGTATTTATACGACCAGGACGGGAAAGCATTGTATTCCCATAGCTACAAAACCCCGGAATGGAACACGATACAACTTTATTCAAACGGAGAAGCTCTTTTCAAAGCAGTGTGTAGATAATCTTTCGGAAAAAGGTGGACGTTTTTCCGCTCAGCAGAAACAAAGACCGTGCCGAAACGCTCATCAACAGCGAAGTGGCGGCCATCCCGTGATGTCATGAAACCACCTGAAACTATCCTGTTGATCATCAGAAGATCCCTTGGCGATGTCCTGGCCGTCTCTCCGGTGGTCGATATCCTTGCACGCCGATTCGCCTCGGCCTCCATCGACCTGCTGGTCAACCAAGACACGGCGGCGGCGGCAAACCTGTTGAAGGGCATCCGGAACATCATTGCGTTTGATGACGGCGCGCTGAAGACAACCCCTGTGTCCTCTTTCATGATGCAAATCGGATTATTGCAAAAAATATTCCGACGTTATGATCTAGCCATTGCCTTCACGACAAACGAACGAAGTAATCTATACGCATTTTTCGCCGGGCGGACATCGATCGGCGCAAGGGAGAAGGTTTTTGCAAAAAACTGGTGGCACCGTTTGCTTCTTGACGGCGGCTATCTGATCGATCCGCAACGTCATATTCTGGAAAATAATCTTTCCGCCCTGAGCACCCTCGGCATCTCTATCGACAGAATCGTGTTGTCCGCCACATACGCCGGGGCGTCCGGACAAAAAGTGCAGCAGATGTTGAAAGATTTCGGCATGGACCGTTTCATCATTTTTCATCCGTCGGGGCGTTACCGGTGCAAATCCTATCCTGAACAACAGAGAAACAGCCTTTTGCGGTTGCTTGACTCGTTGAATATTCCGATTATCGTCACAGGCGGACACAGCGACATCGACCGGCAGGTTGCCGCCACGTTACCGGAATTGAAAAATGTGCGGTCATTCATCGGCAGACTGTCGCTTGAGGAATGTGCCGCTTTAACCGACTTGGCGCTGGCTTATGTCGGGGTCGACACCTTCAACGCTCATCTTGCCGCAGCCTTCAACAAACCGGTTTTTGTCATGTTCGGCCCGACGATTCCGGAAATCTGGTCGCCCTGGTCAAACGATCTGCAGACAGCGGGGCGCCGGAATGCATCGATGCAGATTTATGGAAACATCACTCTTTTTCAATCCGGCATGGCGTGTGTTCCCTGCGGACACTCCAAATGCAGAGAGACGGACCGGCCATCGCCGTGCATGGAGGCCATCGATCCCCGCAATGTTTTCCATCAGGTCCAACAATGGTTTTTAAATTTGTCTCCGGAAAGTCAGGACAATGCAAAAAATGTTTTACCGGTTTAAAAATTTTTCTACGTGCGTTGTGTGCGATCGGTCTTTTCTATCGGACGGGATGAGGGCGCTCCTGGACGATCCGGAGAAATATCTGCAGCAGGCCGAAGCCAGAACCATCCAAGACAACTTCAAAAACAAAATCGTTTATTTTGAGATCGACAAGAAAAAAGCCGTCATTAAAATTCATAAATACAAATCCGCCTGGCACAGGATCAAACGCTATTTCAGGCAAACGCGGGCGAACAGATCATGGGCATACTCTTTGCTGTTCAACGCGCACGGGATACCTACGCCGCAACCGATTGCCTATAAAGAATCCAGAATCGGGCCTTTGCGCGGCGATTCCTATTTCATCTATGAATGGGTCGAAGGCATCAACGGTGAAGAATATTTCACGAAAAACAAGGCCAATCCGGAAATTGTCGAAAAAGCCATAGACGCCATCGTGGACATGACCCGAACGATTAAAAAACTCGGTCTCATCCACGGAGACATTCGTTTAAAAAATATGGTTTTCAGAGGAGACAACCTTCTGTTAACCGATTTTGATGATACGAAAAAGAGGCAGTGGTACAAGAGCAATTACATGAATAATCGCGATTTCAGAGGGCTGATTGAAGACATTTATTACAATGTGCCTCCGGAAATTCAACCGCTTTTTTTATCCCGCCTGGAATCTGTCGGCGACGATATCCGAAAACTTGTCCGGTCATACAAACATCGTCCTTAAGGGCCGAGTCCGCAAGAGAGCCAATCTTCTCTTGACTTGTTTCCATGGCTTCTCTACAATCTTTTTCGGATGAAGCATATTGATCAGATTTCATTCCAAGAAAATCAGATTGAAAAAATCATAAGGAACAACACGTGACCGCAACCATAGCACCCGCAAAACTTCCGGTGATCCTCTTGTATAATATCGATCCGGGTTGGACGCCGGAAGAGAAAGATGAAGCAATCAAACAATCGGCCGAACTGGGAGATGCCCTCCGCTGCACAGGCCACCCGACGACCCTGGTTACCGTGACTGATAACGACATTGCCGAGCAGCTTCGTCCCTTCGATCCGGCAAAATACATCGTGTTCAACTGGTGCGAGGAACTTCCGGGCATCCCGCACAGCGAATGGAAAGTGGCCAAACAACTGGAGTCGCTGGGTTATACGTTTACCGGTGCCGATTCGGCCGCGCTGTTGCTGGCGCAGGACAAACAGCGGGTGAAGGCCCTGCTGGATCAGTGCGCCATTCCCACGCCTGCATGGAAAATCTTCGATGCGCCTGACCCTCAGGGCTGGAAAATTTTTCCGGCAATCGTCAAACCTCAAAACGAACATTGTTCCGCAGGCATCACGCCCGAGTCTGTTGTTCTGCAACCGACGGATTTGCAAAAACGCATCACCTTTGTGCTCGATCATTATGCGCAACCGGCGCTGGTGGAAGACTTTATTGACGGACGGGAGTTTCATGTTGCCGTATGGGGAAACGAAACCGTCAACGTCCTGCCCGCCGCAGAGATGGACTTTTCCCGCTTCGGAGACCTCAATGACCGGCTCTGCACCTACGAGGCAAAATTTACTCCCGGGTCGCTGCATTATGAAGAGATCAAAACCCTTCTGCCCGCCCCACTGACCACGGGTGAAAAAAAGTCGCTGGAAACGGTTTGCCGCAACGCCTATCGGGCATCCGGATGCCGGGATTATGCCCGCATGGATATACGCTTGCGGGACAATATTTTTTACGTTCTGGATGTCAATCCCAATGCAGATATCAGTTCCGATGCCAGCATGGCCTGCGCTGCGGAAGCGGATGGAATCAGTTATGCCGAAATGGGCAGCCGCATCGTTGAGATGGCCGCAAAAAGGCATCCGGTCCTTGGGAAACTCTTCCGGAGTTGACTTTTAACAGGCGATGGTTTAGACATACGCATATTCATTAAGGGAGTCGCCTTGTCATGAACAAAAAAGATTTTCTCAAAACCAAGATCGAACACATCGATATTAAAAAAATAAACGCGGTGGACATCGTCAGCGCGATGAAAAAAATGTCCTTTTCCGCCCGCGATCTGGCCAATGCCGCCGATATATACGACCGTATGTTGAAAGAAAAAAACTGCGCGGTGATCCTGACACTGGCCGGTTCGACATCCGCCGGCGGCTGCATGCAGGTTTATGTCGATCTGGTGAAAAACAATATGGTGGATGCCATTGTGGCCACCGGCGCATCCATTGTCGACATGGATTTTTTTGAAGCACTGGGATTCAGACATTATCAGGGCACACCGTTTGTGGACGACAAACTGTTGCGCAAGCTCTACATCGACCGGATTTACGACACGTTTATTAGCGAAAACGATTTGCAGGCCTGCGACAAGACCATTAAAACAATCGCGGATGGCCTTGCGCCGCGGCCTTATTCTTCCCGCGAATTCATTGCCGAGATGGGCAGGTACCTCACAAAAAACGCCAAAAAGAACAATTCTCTGGTCCAGGCGGCTTATGAAAACAACGTGCCGGTCTTCTGCCCGGCATTTTCGGACAGTTCCGCCGGTTTCGGCCTGGTCCTGCATCAGCATGAACATCCGGGAAACCATATGTCGATTGATTCCGTCAGGGACTTCCGGGAACTGACCGATATTAAAATCAAAGCGGGAACAACCGGCTTATTGATGATCGGCGGCGGTGTCCCGAAGAACTTTGCTCAGGATACCGTGGTTTGCGCGGAAATACTGGGCTACGATGTCCCCATGCACAAATATGCCATTCAGATTACCGTGGCGGATGTGCGCGATGGTGCCTGTTCAAGCTCAACGCTCAAGGAAGCCAATTCATGGGGCAAGGTCGATTCGTCGTGCGAACAGATGGTTTACGCCGAAGCGACAATGGCTCTGCCCTTGCTGGCCAGTTATGCGTACCACAAAGGCAACTGGAAGAAACGGAAAAAATGGAATTTATCCAGGATTTTCAAATAAATATCTGCCTGCTGTATTCAATAGTTTTTTAATGCATTGGTAACTTTTACGGGCGGAATAACCGTCATTATGGGGAAAATAACCGTTTTTTCTCAAAACGATTTAGGGCCCCGTACGGTCAGACAGTCTCCGTTAAGCCATTAGTTATTAATTTTATTAAATATTATCTTAAAACTTGCCGCGCTGCCCTATCACTCATTTAAGGCGACATTGGGCACATAAATTGCTTAAAGTCATAGAATATGCATCAGCTTTTCTTCATGAATACGCGATTGGCGTGATCAATTGCATTGGTCAGCTCATCACCGAAACCGGCAACGTAACTTGAATAACGATGGAAGACAAAAACGAACGAACAAAATTAACAGAAAGATTGTTTTCTTCTGAAGACAACAATCTTCCATTACTGGCAAAAGATATTATATCGAATGCCGGCGTAGCAATTTATATCGTTCACAACAGTCAATTTGTTTACGTCAGCGAATTATACCAGAAACTCACCGGCTACGCGGAAAAAGAACTTATCGGCGAATATTCCCTCAAAAATATTCATCCTGATGACAGGGATAAAGTCAGGAAACAGGCCATTAAATGCCTGAAAAAAGAAAGTTTTGAGCCCTACGAATACAGATATATCCGCAAAGATAATGAAATCAGATACATTCTGGAAACAGTGGCGCCGATTATCCATAAAGGCGAGCGGGCGACACTGGGCAGTTTTATGGATATCACGGAACGCAAGATCATCGAAGAAAAATACAGAAACATTCTGGAAAATATTCAGGAAGGTTATTTTGAAGTTGATCTTGAGGGGAATTTTACTTTTTTTAATAATGCCGTCTCCCGTGTTCTTGGATATTCCCGGGAAGAATTGATGGGCATGAATAACCGGCAGTACACACCCGACAAGGACTCCGCGCGAAAAGTTTTTCAGGCTTATCATCATGTTTACGAAACAGGTGAGCCGCTGAATGCAGTCGGCTGGCACATCATTACCAAGCAAGGCGCCAAAAGATATATTGAAGGATCCATTTCGTTACTCAAGGATTCTCAAGGCAAACCAATCGGATTTCGCGGTATCACCCACGATGTCACCGAACGTAAAGTGGCCGAAGAAGCGCTGCGTCAAAGCGAAGAAAAGTACAGAAACATTCTGGAAAACATTCAGGAGGCCTATTTTGAAGTTGATCTTGCAGGCAATTTTATCTTCTTTAACGATTCGCTGTGTCGCATCACAGGAGGAACAAGAGAAGAATTAATGGGTGCCAATTACACGCGGTTTTCCGATCCGGCAACGTCAAAAAATGTGTTTCTGGCATTCAATAAAATTTTCAAAACAGGAGAGGCCACGGAGGGATTCGACTGGCTGATTATCAGAAAAGATGGTTCCAAAAAATATATTGAAGCGTCCGCATCCTTAAATAAAGATGCTTCGGGAAAGCCCATAGGGTTCCGGGGAGTCATCCGCGATATTACCGAACGCAAGCGCATTGAACAGGAACTCAATCACATGGCCACGCACGACGCGCTCACCGGCCTGCCGAACCGCCTGATGTTCAGCCAGTTGCTGGATCACGCCATCCAATCCGCGCAACGCAACAAAAAACACCTCGCTGTTTTCTTCATCGATCTGGATCGCTTCAAAATCATTAATGATTCCCTCGGACACGAAGCCGGAGACACTCTGCTCAAAGAGATGGCTTTGCGGTTCAAACAGTCTCTGCGTACCGTCGATATTATCGGACGTCTCGGAGGCGACGAATTCACGATTCTGGTTGAAGATTTTAACGATCTGAAGCAGGTGGAATTTCTGGCCAAGAAGATTTTGAACACCGTCATGCAACCGATTGCGCTCATGGGGGAAGAATGTCGTGTCACCGCCAGTATCGGTATCAGCGTCTTCCCGAAGGACGGACTGGATGAACAGTCCTTAATGAAAAATGCGGACATTGCCATGTACTTTGCCAAATCGGAAGGAAAAAACAATTTCCAGTTTTACTCCGAAAATATCCGCTCCATGTCCAACGAACGGCTGACCATCGAAACCAACCTGCGTCATGCAATGGAACGCAATGAATTTTACCTCGATTACCAGGCAAAACTGGATCTGCAGACCAGGGCAATCACCGGCGTCGAGGCGCTTCTGCGCTGGAATAATCCGTATCTGGGACTGGTCGCGCCGACGCAGTTTATTCCGATTGCGGAGGAGACAGGCATGATTATACCCATCGGCCGATGGGTGATCAAAACCGCCTGCATGCAGAACGTCGCCTGGCAGAAGCAGGGACTGCCGCCCGTCTGCATGTCGGTCAACCTGTCGCTTCGTCAACTCATGTATGAAAACTTTGCAGAAGATGTCAAAACCATTCTGAATGAAACGCGCATGGCTTCGGAACTACTGGAGCTGGAAATCACCGAAAGCACGGTCATGCACAACCCCAAACGTCTTGTCCCGATCCTGTCAAAATTAAAGAAAATGGGAATACGGATGGCAATTGATGATTTCGGCACGGGTTACTCTTCGCTTGCACAGATCAAAAACTTCCCGATCAACACGCTGAAAGTAGACCGATCATTTATCCGCAATCTTCCGCAGGATACCGATAATAAAGCCATCACGGAAGCGGTGATTTTTATGGGCAAATCGTTGAAACTCAAAGTTGTCGCCGAAGGCGTGGAAACCAGGGAACAGGCGAAATTTCTTAAAGATCAGATCTGCGACGAAATGCAGGGCTTCTATTTCAGCAAACCCATCGGGCCTGACGGCTTTGCCGATCTTCTTCGCGAAAATTCTGTTTCGGGAACAGATCCCGGCCGTCAATAATTTTTTTGTAAAAAACAACCGGCATTATTGTGTCATCTGCAAAAATCAGTTTTTCGCCAGACATTCTTCCAGCGGGGAAATATCCACGGATCCCTTGTCGTTGACATTGTTTTTGAATTGTCTGACGCCTTGAGCGACCGAATGAAGATTCGAAGGTGAGGTGACTGCACAGGCGTTCATTTCCGAGAGTTTTTCGATATCGGATGCCAGAAAATCAAAAATTCCGGTCACCGCCGCCTCCACAATATCGGACGTGACGAGATTTGCGCGTCCTTCTCCGTACAGATCAAACGCAAAGCTTTTTATGGCCATGCTGTCGATAATCTGAGTTACGGTATATGCGACGTCATAAATTCTATCATACGTGATATCGGGAACACGACCAAGTCCGAATAATAACAGGATTTCCGAACCGATCCTTTCCGGAAAAGGAATAACAACTTTTTCCTTAAAACCGCCGCCGATTCTTCCATTTTTGATTTCCCGGGAAAGCATGCCATTGAGACGCCAGTCGATCAAACCGCCGATGCCGCGCGGCGGCTTTTCGTCTTCAAAGATGCCGAGCGCCAAACATTTATGTTTTGGAAGATCGGGGTTTTCTATCGAGAGACTTAGCTGCATTTTTTTTATTTAATTTCAGATTGAGAGCGTCGAGTATGCCGTTGATGAACGATCCGGAGTTTTCCGACCCGAAGATTTTTCCCAGATCAATGGCCTCATTCATCGTGACCTTCGGAGGAATATCATCACAGTAGAGCAATTCAAATACGGCAAGACGTAATATGTTGATATCCACGCGGGACATTCGCCCCAACGACCAGTTATCCGAACATCCGGCAATGAGTTGATCCAGTTCTTTCCTGTGGTCGCATGTTCCCATCACGAGAAAGGCGGCAAAATCCTTGGCAGATTTTGGTGCAACAAAATTACCCCAGAAAAGATCCAGGGCTTCCTGCGCCGGAATATCGACAAAATTAAGACTGTAAAGAACCTGTAAGGCAATTTCTCTTGCCTTTCGCCGCCCGCACATCAATTTTCAACCTCAAAGAACCAGAACATCCGATCATTTCTGTACTGTTGCCGTCAGAAAAAACGGCATTGCAACATCAAATTTTTTTGAACAAATCCACCATCTCAATGGCTGTCATCGCTGCGTCGGCCCCTTTATTGCCCGACTTCGTTCCCGCACGTTCGATAGCCTGTTCAATGGTGTCCGTTGTCAACACACCGAAAACAACGGGCACTTCCGTTTCAAGGCCGACAACGGCAATCCCCTTGGAGACTTCGGCACTGATATATTCGAAATGCGGCGTTGCACCGCGGATAATGGCCCCCAGACAGATGACGGCATCAAATCGACCGCTCTTGGCCAGTTTCTTTGCCGTCAGCGGCAGTTCAAAAGAGCCGGGAACTTTATAAATGACGATATCCTTTTCTTCTGCACCGGCCCTGATCAGCGCGTCGATAGTCCCTTCGATTAATCTGCCGCATATAAAATCATTGAAACGGCTGGCCACGATGCCAAACTTCATTCCCTTTGCAACGGTCTTTCCTTCAATTATTTTCAGCATAGTTCTTAACCATCCTTACGTTTTATTTTAGCCTTGCGGTGTAAAATCTATATTTTCAAAAGGTGCCCCATCTTTTTTTTCTTTGTTTTCATGTAGTGAATGTTGTTTTCATTGGGATCGATTTCGATGGGAACGCGTTTGACCACTTCGATACCGTATCCTTCCAGACCGACAATCTTCTTCGGATTGTTTGTCAGGAGACGCATTTTGCGCACGCCCAGATCAGCCAAAATCTGAGCACCGATGCCATAATCGCGTAAATCCGGTTTGAATCCGAGTTCGATATTGGCCTCCACGGTATCCTTGCCCTGTTCCTGCAGAGCATAAGCTTTGATCTTGTTGACCAGTCCGATGCCGCGGCCTTCCTGGCGCATATAAACGATAATGCCCTTGCCTTCTTTTTCCACCATGTTCATCGCACGATGAAGCTGGTCGCCGCAGTCGCAGCGCAACGACCCGAAAAGATCTCCGGTCAGGCATTCGGAATGAACCCGGACCAGGACTTCGTCATCTTCTTTAATATCGCCTTTCACCAGGGCGATATGCTGCCAGTCGTCAACTTCATTTTCATAAACGATCATTTTAAAATCGCCGCCGAAACTGGTCGGCAAGGTCGCTTCCGCCATACGTTTGATAAGCGATTCATTCTGCATCCGGTAATCGATAAGGTCGGCAATTGTCACTATTTTTAACTTGTGTTCCTTGGCAAATATTTCCAAATCCGGCATCCTAGCCATGGTGCCGTCATCCTTCATAACTTCACAGATCACGCCGGCCGGTGTCAAACCGGCAAGTCGGCATAAATCCACCGACCCTTCCGTCTGCCCCGTCCGGACCAGAACCCCCCCTTTTTTGGCACGGATAGGAAAGACATGTCCGGGACTGACCAAATCATCCGGTTTGGCCTCCGGATTCACAGCCGCCTGAATCGTTGTTGCCCGATCCGCTGCGGATATACCGGTGGTGACGCCATGGCGCGCTTCGATGGAAATGGTAAAAGCGGTGCCGAAACGGCACTGATTATCCTGAACCATTTGTTTCAGATGAAGCTTATCCGCCATATCTTCATTAAGGGTCAGACAAATCAAACCGCGGCCGTAGCGGGCCATAAAGTTGATGGTTTTAGCCGTGGCAAATTGCGCTGCCATGCAAAGATCCCCTTCGTTTTCACGATCTTCATCATCAACAAGAATGATCATTTTCCCGTTTTTGATATCTTCTATTGCTTCCTGTATTGTGCTGATTGCCATTCGTCTTTCCTTTATTCCTTAAAAACCGTGTTTCACAAGGAAATCCTTATCGATCCCCTTATTTGATTGCAATAAGTTTTCCACGTACCGGCCTAAAATATCCGTTTCAATATTCACCCACTCCCCTTCTTTGCGGGTTACCAGGGTGGTATTGACCGCCGTGTGCGGGATAATATTAACATAAAACCGGCTTTTTTCAAGTTTGTTCACCGTTAGACTGATGCCGTCAATCGCCACCGAACCTTTTTCCACAATGTAGCGGGAAATCGTATCATTCATCTCGACAGCGATAATCAGTGAACCCGATTTTTGCATCCGGGACAGGATTCTTGCCGTGGCATCGACATGCCCCAGAACAAAATGTCCGCCGACAAAACCGCCGACACGCAGCGATTTTTCCAGATTCACCTTATGCCCCGCCTGTAACAATTTAAGCGTCGTTCGGGACAGCGTCTCCGCGGAAACATCCGCCTGAAAATTATTTTGCTGCAGGGAGGTGACGGTGAGGCAGGCTCCGTTCACGGCAATACTGTCGCCAAGCGAAACGTCTTCCAGACTGATGCCGGCGTCAATGTCCAGAACCGCATCTGCGCCCTTCATGGTCAAACGCCTCACCTTGCCCAGTCCTTCTACGATTCCGGTAAACATGATTACTTTTTACCTTTGCTTAAAAGATCCTTCAGCTCCGACATGAACTCACCGACATCGCGAAACTGCCGGTAAACGGACGCAAATCGGACATAGGCGACGCCGTCGAAATTTTTCAACTCGCTCATGATCTTTTCTCCAATGACCGTGGACGAAATTTCTTCGGCCTGCATTTCCTGACAGGCCTGTTCAATGTTTTCGACAAGTTTGTCAATCGCCTCCATGCTGATCGGTCGTTTCTCGCAGGCTTTTTTGATGCCGGTCAGAATTTTCTGCCGGTCAAACTGCTCGCGGCGACCGTCTTTCTTCACCACCATGGGCAGAACGTCTTCCACGTATTCATAGGTAGTGAAACGCTTGGTGCACCCCAGACATTCCCGGCGCCGGCGAACGGCTTTCCCGTCCTTGCTGATTCGAGAATCAATCACCTTATTTTCCGTGTGACCGCAAAAAGGGCATTTCATGATGATGTCACCTTATGTGGTTAAAGTTGCTCTACGCGGATCCCCGCTTCTTTGAGCATCTCCGCAGCCAGTTGATCATGATAACCGTCACGGATGACGACACGGATGATCCCGGCATTAATGATCATTTTGGCACAAATGACACAGGGGTGATTCGTGCAATACAGCGTCGATCCTTTCGTGCTGACGCCGTGCAGCGCCGCCTGAATAATCGCATTCTGCTCCGCATGCAGCCCGCGGCATAATTCGTGACGTTCGCCGGAAGGAACCTTCAACTGTTCCCGAAGACAGCCGATATCGAGACAGTGCTGAAGCTTGGAGGGAGCGCCGTTGTATCCGGTGGCCAGAATTCGGCTGTCCCGAACCAGTCCGGCCCCTACCGATCTCCGGCAACAGGTACTGCGCCTGGAAACAAGGTCGACAATATCCAGAAAATAACTGTCCCAGTCCGGTCGTTTTTTTTTCTTCTCCCGCAAAACGGCTGCTGACGATTTTATTTCCATCATAATCGCTTTCGATCAAAAAAAATGGTCCGTGTTTTAATTTTTCAGCCGCCCCTGATACAGCGGAAAACGATCGCAAAGGACTTTGATCTTCTGTGCAACCGATGTGATTTTCTGCTCGCTACTGATGTTTTTAATCACGTCAGCAATACACGACGCAATTAAACGCATTTCATCTTCCTTCATGCCTCTTGTGGTCACGGCGGGCGTGCCGATTCTGATACCGCTGGTCACCTGAGGCCCCTTCGTATCAAAGGGAATGCCGTTCTTATTGACGGTGATGGAGGCGCGATCCAGAGCGTCCTGCACGTCCTTTCCGGTGACATTCTTGTCGGTCAAGTCAACCAGCATGAGATGATTGTCGGTGCCGCCGGACACCAGCCGGAATCCCTGATTCCTCAGTTCATCCGCCATCGCCTGAGCGTTTTTAATGATCTGTGCCTGATATTCCTTGAATGCCGGCTGAAGCGCTTCCTTGAAGGCAACCGCCTTGGCGGCAATAACATGCATCAACGGGCCGCCCTGCATGCCCGGGAAAACTCTGCTGTTAAGTGTTTTTGCGTAAGCTTCCTTGCACATGACCACACCGCCGCGCGGTCCGCGCAACGTTTTATGCGTTGTTGTAGTGACAAATTCGCAAACCGGAACCGGAGAGGGATGCAATCCGGTGCAAACCAGACCGGCGATATGCGCAATATCCGCCATAATCACGGCGCCGACTTCATCGGCGATTTTGCGGAATTTATCAAAATCGATGGTTCGCGGGTAAGCACTGGCGCCGACGATAATCATTTTGGGCTTGTGTTCCTTGGCCAGTTTTTCCACTTCGTCAAAATCAATGGTTTCTGTTTCCCGGTTCACACCGTAGGGGACAATCTTATAAAACTTGCCGGAAAAGTTGGCCGGACTGCCGTGAGAAAGATGCCCGCCGTGAGACAGGTTCATTCCCAGAATGGTGTCGCCCGGCTGTGCGACGGCAAAATACACCGCCATGTTCGCCTGTGTTCCCGAATGCGGCTGAACATTCACATGATCGGCTCCGAAAAGTTTTTTGCAGCGCTCAATCGCCAGACTTTCCGCAATATCCACGTATTCACAGCCGCCGTAGTAACGTTTTTCCGGATACCCTTCCGCGTATTTGTTGGTCATCACGGAGCCCTGCGCTTCCAGCACCGCTTCACTGACAAAATTTTCGGAGGCAATCAATTCGATTTTTCCCGCCTGACGGCGTGTTTCCAGATCAATGGCCTTCATTACTTCCGGATCAACTTTTTCTAAAAAAGACATGAAAATTTTTCTCTCCTTCGTTCTAAATTCTGCTTATTGCACCATCCCCGTTTCGCTTCACACCAGGGATAATTTCCAATCCCGATATATCGGAATGGGATCATTCGTCCAACAAATTTCAGCGAGCTACGCTTTATGAAATTGGGACTCATTAAATTTCTTAAATAACAAAACCGCATTGACGCCGCCGAAACCGAACGTATTGGACATGGCCGTATGGATTGCCTGACGACACGCCGTGTTGGGTACATAATTCAGATCACACCCTTCACCGGGATTGTCGAGGTTTATCGTCGGCGGAATAACGCTTTCCTGCAGGGATTTCACTGCAAAAATCGCTTCCACGCCGCCCGCGGCACCCAGCATATGACCGGTCATGGATTTGGTAGAGCTGACCAACAATGTTTTCGCGTGATCCCCAAATAGAGATTTAATCGCCTGCGTTTCGTATAAATCATTAAGAGGCGTTGATGTTCCGTGCGCATTAATATAATCGATGTCTTCGGGATTCAGACCGGCATCCTGTATCGCAACCCGCATACAGCGGGCAGCACCTTCATGACCGGGTGGCGGTGCAGCCATATGAAAAGCGTCAGAGGTACAACCGTATCCGGCCAGTTCCGCATAAATTCGCGCCCCTCTGTTGAGTGCAAAGGATAACTCCTCCAGGATGACAATGCCGCTGCCTTCGCCGATGATGAAACCGTCGCGGTCTTTGTCAAACGGCCTGCTGGCTTTCTGAGGATCGTCGTTTCTTACAGACAGCGCCCGCATGGATCCGAAACCGCCGACGGCCAGTTGCGTCACCGCGGCTTCAACTCCTCCGGCAATCATGACGTCGGCATCGCTGTAGGCAATGGTTTTGAAGGCATCACCGATGGCCGATGTTCCCGACGCACAGGCTGTCACAGCACAATTGATGGGACCTTTGGCCCCGAATCTGATGGACACCTGGCCGGATGCGAGATTAGCAAGAATGGCAGGAACGGCAAAGGGAGAAATTTTGCGCGGACCGGAATCAAGGAGATTTTTAAATTCTTCTTCCAGAGTCGCCAGCCCCCCGATGGCGGAACCGATGATCACACCCGTTCGTTCGGAAATATCGGAACCAATCGTCAGGCGGGCATCCGCCAGCGCCATCTCGGAAGCGGCGATGGAATAAAGAAGGAAGTTATCATAACGACGGGCTTCCTGTTTGCTGACATATTGCAGAGGATCGAAATTTTTTATTTCACCGGCAATTTTTGTTTTAAACGCGGTGCTGTCAAATTTTGTGATCAGGCCGATGCCCGACTTACCCGCAATCGCAGCCCCCCATGATTCATGTAATGAATTTCCCAAGGGGGTCAACGCACCAAGACCTGTTACGACCACACGTCTCTTCATGGGTTTAAGTCCTGCACGGCTTTTTATTGAACGCCTTTCTGTCTCAGAAAATCAACCACGTCTTGAATCGTGGCAATTTTTTCCAACTCCTCGTCAGCTATTTCTATACCAAAAGCCTCTTCCATTTCCATAAGGAGCTCAACAATATCCAGAGAATCCGCTCCCAAATCGTCAATAAAAGATGCTTCCAAAACGCATTCTTCCTTTGTGACGTCAAGCTGCTCCACAATAATATTAATGACTTTTTCTTCTAACGTCATGCACCATCCTCCTCACGTGTATGATTGCTTACCAATTTGGATCCATGTGCTTCTTTTATCATCGCCCTCCGGGAATCATTCTGGTTCCGGTTTAAAAGAAGACTATTTGCTCACCAATGGATTACAGACACATTCTGCTCTGTTTGAAGTTTTTCAAAATGACTTTTTAGTCATTCTTTTCCGCTTTTCTGTATTCTCTGCCTTTGTACGTTTCGCAGGTCGGACAAATGCGGTGAGGCATCTTGGGTTCATTGCACTGTGGGCATACGGACATGGACGGCGATTTCAAAAAATCGTTCGCCCTTCGCTGGTTTCGTCTGGTTTTGGAATGTCGCTTTACTGGATTTGGCATAATTCACCTTTTTCTATAATTAGTTTTTTATTTTAAAATTTTTTAATACCGCCATACGGGTGTCCCTGACATCTTTTTCGCACTGGCAGGACGCGGCATTCAAATTGGTGCCGCAACGCTGACACAGCCCTTTGCACTCTTCGCGGCAAAGAATTTTAATCGGTATCTGCAAAATGATTTGTTCACAGATAATGGGCGCCAGGTCAATAAAATCTCCCTGGTAGCTGCTGATTTCCAATTCTTCCGGTTTAAGTTCTATCT
Organism: Smithella sp.; assembly: GCA_017993615.1. Taxonomy (GTDB): domain Bacteria; phylum Desulfobacterota; class Syntrophia; order Syntrophales; family Smithellaceae; genus Smithella. The sequence continues at coordinate 25,466 of JAGOMJ010000028.1, forward strand.
CCTCTTTTTGTTCCGCTTTCACTGGAATCAAGGTATAGGTAAAGTTACTGCCGATGGTCAGCCTGGTTCTTTCCAGACAACGGCTGCAGTCGGCATCAATCAGCGCTGAAAAGTTTCCCTTGATGAAAACAGTGCCTGACGTTTTTGTGATCATACAATCCACATCAATGGTTTCCAAAGCAAAATCAAGGCGTTCTTCCTTGTGAAAGCACGTTTTAAACCAGGCATCGCCTTCGGAAAAAACAAAGCGCTGTCCTTCTTCCGGAATCAGCAAAACGTTAATTTTCAAAGAATTAGACATAGATAGCCCGTTGTCTGAAAAATATCTTAAATTTAACCTTGCGAGTAAATTATAAAATCTTTTCATTGTCAAGTATAATTTATTGACTCCGGTTATGCAATAAGCATTTAATTTTATATTTGATTTCAATTCTAAACAATCGCGCGGCCGGATGAAATCATAAATATTTTCATGGTGCTTGACAAAAGCATGCTCTCAACTCTATAAGGCTATAAAAAACAGGACATAAACATGCAAAAAATCAGAACTCGCTTCGCCCCTTCTCCCACCGGTTTTTTACATATCGGCGGGGCAAGAACCGCTCTTTTCAACTGGCTTTATGCCCGCCATCTTGGCGGCCAGTTTATTCTGCGCATTGAAGATACGGACCGGCAGCGCTCCACGGAAGAATCAACAAAAGCAATTCTCGATGCCATGTCCTGGCTGGGGCTGAACTGGGACGAAGGACCGCATTTTCAGGCCCAACGGGTACAACTGCACCGGGACATGGTGAAAAAATTAATCGATGAAGGCAAAGCCTATTACTGCACCTGTTCGCCGGAAGAACTCGAGATTAAGCGCAAACAGGCGCTGGCTAACGGTAAGAAACCGAAATACGACGGCACATGCCGTAATAGAAGCCTGGCGAAATCGGCAAACAGTGTGGTGCGCTTCCGCTCCCGAGACGACGGCGCAACCGTTGTGGAAGATATGATCAAAGGAAACATCATTTTTAATAACGAAGAGCTTGATGATTTGATTATCGAGCGCAGCGACGGCTATCCCACGTACAATTTTGCCGTTGTCATTGATGATGCCCTGATGAACATCACCCATGTCATCCGCGGAGATGATCATGTCAACAACACGCCGCGGCAGATCCAGCTTTATGAGGCTCTCGGTTTTGATGTCCCAAAATTTGCCCACGTCCCGATGATACTGGGAAGCGATAAAACGCGTCTGAGCAAACGTCACGGCGCCACGTCGGTCATGGCCTATAAGGAGCTGGGTTTCCTGCCGGAAGCGTTGGTTAATTATCTTGTACGTCTGGGTTGGGCTCATGGCGATCAGGAAATTTTTTCGACGGCGGAGCTCATCGAACGCTTCAGCATGGACGCCATCGGCAAGTCGCCGGCTGTCTTCAACCCCGAGAAACTGCTCTGGCTCAACGCTCATTACATAAAAGAAGCTTCTGTTGAAAGACTGATGGAAGAGATGAAGCCCTTGTGGCCGTCGGTTATCGATACCGGAAACACGGATTTCATCAGAAAAGTGATTGCCGATTTTCAGCCGCGGGTCAAAACCCTGATGGAACTGGTCCAGTCGTCCGATTTTTACTTCGCCGATGAAATTCATTATGACAAAGAAGCGGCGCAAAAATTTCTGACGCGGGACATTGTCGATCATATGAAGGCGATTGCGAATACGATTTCATCCGTGCAACAGTTCAGCAAGGAAAGTCTGGAAGAGTTTTTTAAAACATTTACTCAGACCCAAAATATAAAATTCAAATTGATCGCCCAGCCGCTGAGAGTGGCCTTGACGGGAAAAACGGTCAGTCCGGGTATTGACGAAGTGATGGTAACGTTGGGTAAGGAACGTGTCATTAAAAAAATTAATAAAGCGATAGCGTATATTGAATCGCTTGCCTGATCCTTATCGCCGACTCAGAGCGGTCCAATTTTAACTTGACTTTTACAGGCTGATTCAATAGATAGTCAAGCCTCAACGAGGCAGGAATACCGCGAAAAACGAGCGTTGAGTGCATCCGCTCAGAAACATAAAAACATGCCGCCATGGTCCCATCGTCTAGTGGTTAGGACGCTGGCCTCTCACGCCGGAAACCGGGGTTCAAGTCCCCGTGGGACTACCAGAATGAAATCAATAAGTTATAAAGATATTTATCAATAGAAAAACCTTTTATAATAATCATTTCCAACCTTATTTCCAACCCGCAAGCTTAAAATCGGCGTTTTTTAGCTTTCTTTAATAAGTCTGTTTCGGCAAAAGAATGCAAGGATCGAATGTCAAGTTTTGTCAAGGTATGGAAAAGGTTTTATTGCCACGCCGGGGGGAAAATTTGTCACTACCCCCACTACCCCATGCAGACATTCAAATGCTTTTCTAAATTCTGCCTGTCTTAACGAATAAACAAAAGGCATACTATCTATGCCACCACAAAAATGTATGCCTATGGATTGCTATGCTATGCTGATAGCTTGTTATGCTTCATCCTGTTCGGGGGTATTTCTCCGCTTTAATAAATATTCATAAACATCTTTGCAAGGATTAGCAAAGTTTAATAAAATCTGGACAACATTTTAAGATTTTCTTGTGCAGATTTCGTCATTATAACAGACTGATTACACCTCTTTTCAATAAGGCATATTTATAAATAATATCCTATATATGACTTAATACCATGAAGAAAAATCATGCTGATTTCTGATCCGGTTTATCATGGGGTGTTAAGTGAAAAGTAGCGGACAATGACTAGTATTAAAAAGACAAAAAAGAAAGCGTGTTTGTTGACTGATAGGCCGGGGGAGCGGATAACCGGATCATTAAGGAATCCCTTTTTTCGTATTATAGATATGCCCGCTTCGCACAAGGGGTAAATAAACATAGAAAAACGACACACACGAGCAATCAAACAGCCTAATTAGCAACATAAAACGACCAGTATAATTGACAAATCAAAATGAAACCCATGCCCATATTTTTTACAGAGTAAATCTTGTTAAATATTTAAAATGATATGCTTATTAACGTAAATGAAGGTTTTAAAAATTGTGCAATATTCAACAAATTTATTGCCTAAGAATTGCCACTAAAAAGCGAACAGGAAAGACAAAAAAGAAATCTGTATATATGCGGCCATGCCCCTATCACCCCCCCCGGCGTGCCTATCTGTCGTTGACATATTGAATAACAGACTTTGTAAAACAAAAAGGGCTTTTAATTACGCAAATTGAGAATAGTATTTAATAAATCCGACAATTGCTTTGCCAATCCAGTAAAGAACGAAAATTATGCCTGTAATAATCAAGATTCTGGAAACTATGAAATATATTACCTGTAGAGGTGTTTTCATCTTTTCCGTTATGTCATAAAGCCAATCAAGTATTTTCTGCATATTGAATTGCCACGGTTAAGGTTCTATCTTTTTCCCTCTACTCATATTTCTTTATCCTCTTCCTTTACAACGAATGGTTAGGAGTTTTTTATATTAAAACTTTATCTAAATCTTCTGGTTTGCCTCCCAGAGCTTTATTAATTATATTCAAGTCAAATACTGCCAAATATTGCGAATTGTCTTTTCTGTAAAAATCCAACCACTTAATATAATGATCTGTTAAATGGAAAAATAGACAAACCATTTTCCATAAAACCGTTAATAATGCAAAGCAAGCACCAATATATATACTTATTAAAAAGCCAAAAGAATATTTATTAAAAAAATAAAATGTTAGAGACAATATTGATAATGTAATAACACTACAGATTAATACTATTAGGATATATTTTTTTAATACAGGTTTATGATTTATAATTTTATTACGTTTGAGTTTTAATGTGGCGGGAATATCAAATAATGACAGCAACAAAATATTACTAAATAAATAAAAGAAGATTACAAAAGAAATTGCTATAATAAATATAGCTAAAATTAGTATCATATTTTCTCCTACTCCTAATACACAATAGCACTATTCATTTTTTAAAAACCTTTCTTGCGCTTCAGTTGATATTTTTTTATTTATTCCCGAAAGCACAAGCATAGTAACAACAAGAAGGGGGATAATAATTATTTCCCAATTTTCGACTCTGCCTAAAACTGCAAGAGCAGTAAAAAGAATCAAAGCAATGTTATTATTTAAGCCAAATACTTTAGAACGGAAATAACTCGTAATAAATATTGAAAAATATAAAATGAATTGAATTATTATCAGTAACCACACAAGCCAAAGAGATGCAGTAGTTCTAATACTATTAAGCCATAGGGACATTGCAAAATAACCTATTGAGCAAGCAAGAATACGAAACCAAAATGATCTATTTTCAACTTTCAATACTTCATCAATTATAATATCATTTGCAGTCATATTATACCCCCGTACTATTCTTCATGTATTTGGCAATGTAGAATTATCATCCTTTTTAATTTTAAAAGTTAAAATAGATGCTCCGGCAATAATTATTGTGACAACATTCACAACTGACCATAACTCCCGGTTCAAATGAACACGAAAAATTGGATTGTATAGCAAGGCCAATATCCCTAATAGCCAAATCCAACCTTGCTTTTTTTGTTCAAAGGATTGAAACGCTAGATACGCAAATACGCCACAGCAAACCCAGCGGAGTAGGGTGTAATATGCGTAAGGGTTGTTTGGATTTAACGCCCATAGAAGCATGAGAATACAAATGACCTGCGGAATCCAGAGATGTTTCTTCATCCATCCCCCATTAAGTAATTATTTCAAAATGCTTCTGATTGTGACTTGTAGACTTTTTTTAAATACGCTCATGGAATTGATTTGTCAATCCCTCTAAAGAGGGGCGCATAATCTTGAACGTGCTTTTTTCTCTACACTCTAATTAAATCTGGCACAACTTTCGGGGGTATTCCCATTAATCTGGTTCTTTAAATTTAGAATTAGAACATCACCCTATAAATAGGGTGATTTTTCTATTGATAAGAACTTGCTTTTAGTTGATGGCAGTATAAGAAACGCACTCTTGTGTGTCAAGAATATTTTAGCACAAGATGTGGGGTGTGGTGCCAATGGCCGAGTTGAAGGCGTATTGCGACATCCGT
>JAGOMJ010000029.1 GCA_017993615.1 Smithella sp.
CATACATCTTGTCATATTTGCGTTTCAAAGAAACCATGATCAGTCCGCCGACGATCAGGCATCCCAGCTGGAAGAAGGGGAAATTGGCTGCTCCGGCTGCCGCATATTCCGCAAAGCTGAAGGTTGCCGTTAAAAGAATAACCGCTGCCGCCACTATCATTGTTCCTAATGTTTTTTTCATGATCTGTTGCCTCCTTTAGGAAATTTTTTTCTTTGTCTTAATCTAATGAAAAGACCGTGCCAAAAAATAATTTTTTATTGTATTATGCGTTTATATTATTGAATTAATTGATTAATATTATACGCGGCGGCCGGCAAATCAACGGGGAAGGGAGCCCATTTGCTCCTGTTCTTTAAATAAAACATTAACCACTATTGAACGAAATGTATAAATTTATAAAAAAACCGCTTTTTTGATTCATATTTGACAAAAAACGGATTTGCTGTCTAAAAAACAATGGAATTGAAAAGGCAAACGATGGTGAAAGTCCCATGAAAGAAATATCTCTGAAGACGTTGTCGCGGGTGGAGATGATCGACATCACCGCCTCTGTTCAAGAGGCCGTCCGCGATGAAGGCGTACAGTCCGGTGTTTGTCTGGTCTACACCCCGCATACCACGGCCGCAATCACCATCAATGAAAACGCCGATCCGGATGTGCAACGGGACATGATTGCAGCGCTGGACAGGGCAGTGCCGCTTTCCGCGAATTACCGTCACGCGGAAGGCAATTCCGCAGCGCACGTAAAATCTTCCCTTGTCGGAGCTTCCGAACTGGTCATCATTGAAAACGGACATCTGGTGCTGGGAACCTGGCAGTCCGTTTTTTTCTGCGAATTCGACGGCCCGAGAACAAGAAAAGTTTTTATCTCAATGATTGCCGGTTAACCTTAACGGTGTGATTCAATAAACCGATATTTTTAAAACTTCCTATCAAAAAACGAAGGGTTGCCTTACAAGACGGCTATCTTAGCAACCGCGCATAAGTTGATCCGTATTACTTAAACCATGTTCACACAGCGAACAACTTGTTGTCCGAAACTACCTTCATGATGGTTGACTGAAATCAACCAATCTTAACTGTCCAAACAGGCAAGAATTAAATCCGTAACAAATACAGTTCACATCAGACTAATACAGGCGCAGCTCTTGTATTCATGAAGAGTCATGCTTATATTATAAATACGAGATACTGCGATGCCCGTATTGAGTCTATTCTACTGGAAGTTAACAAAAAAGAAGTAAAAGAGTCTTTGTGGTGATTATCACCCGTAAAAGACATAGAATTAGAATGATGGACTCCAGTAAAATGACAAGACGGCATATGCGGGTCTCGGTTTTTTTTGCCAGGAGGAATTAAAAATGGGGAAAGGATTAAAGGGATTCAGAGATTACATGGATTATTTGACTTATGCTGAAATATATTTATTCTGGATGGACGGGAATGAACATAAAAAAACTTACAATATGCTCATGAAAAGGCAGGGAGATATAGAACCTATTCGTTATATGCGTAAAATGAGTCTGGCGGCTCACAGTCAGAATTAAATTCGGGAGCAAATAAACAACGGGAGAGATGAGTTAAAATGTGGGAAGCCATAAGAGCTATCGGCAGTGATATCAAAAGTGACCGATATAAAGTCGCCGGGGTATGGATTGTCAGGACATTTAAATCAGATGAATATGACAGCCCGGAGAATAGGACTTTTGTGAGTGACCCAAATCACAAATGGAAGATGTATATGAAGGAATCATTTAACCCTTAAATAGAGTTTCTTTAAAGAAAGGGAAAATTAAAAATGTATAATATTGCTTTTGAAACAGGTCCGCTTTTCAATAGTATGTTCCATTTTTTAGGCGTAAACGCGGGTATGGAAACTTGTCGAAATTTCGGGTATGTTATTGCTGTTATTTTCGGATTATCTATTATAAACATTATGGGTAAGGCTTCCTATTGTGAAGTTAAAGACAAATATTAAAGATAGAGGACATATCATGGGAGACAAAGGCGGCAAAAAAAATAAAGAAAAAAGTCATAAGCAGAACACTGAAAAACAGAAACAGAAGGAAAAAAGCAAGTTTGATAAGCAACCCAAAAGGAAGCCTTGATCTTGTAATGCCAAAAGTAATATTTAGCCCGTGAGGTAACGCGTTGACAAAAATTCGTGAAGCAGCTGAAAAAGGAATTGCCTATTCACAATATGTTTTGGGCGAAATGTACTATAAGGGTAAAGGTATTCCACAAGATTCTGATGAGGCCGTGAAATGGTTTCGCAAGGCGGCAAAACAAGGTGAAGTATATGCCCAGTATAATCTGGGCTGGATATACGGAACCGGCACAGGCGTTCCACAGGATTATGCCGAGGCCAGGAAATGGTATCGCCGGGCGGCTGAACAAGGTAACGCAAGTGCGCAGTTGAGACTGAATGAGATGAAAGATAAATAATTGAAGTAGCGGAACCCAACCGATACTTTATACGTTATGATTGTTTTTCTCGTTTTCCGATTCGTACAACATTTCAATCTAATAAATACCATTCAGACCTGACAAGAATAGTAGGAGGAGAGAATTTATGATCAAAAAACGCAAGACCAAGCTGGTCATCACTATGGGACCAGCTTTGCAAGACAGATATCTCCTGCGGGAAGCCCTGAAACTCGCCGACGCCGTTCGGCTCAACGCCAGTCACAGTAGGCCCGAGGAACGCACACCAATCCTAAAACTCATCAGAAATATTTCGGACGACCTGGGAAGAATAATACCAGTCTTTCTGGATCTCCAGGGACCCAAATGGCGCATCGGTCTGCTGGAAGCTCCGGTAAACCTGGAGAAAGACAGCATCGGCGTCCTTTACTTAGCCGGCACACCAGCGCCCGAAGGTTATCCATGGGTGGCGCCGCTGCCGCATCAGGAATTGTTCACAGGTGCCAAGGTCGGTCAGATCTGGGTGCTGGACGACGGGGCACTGAAACTTGACGTCATGGAAACACATCATCAGCAAATCATGCTGAAGGTGCTGGTCGGCGGTATGCTGAAAGCCCGCAAGGGCGTCCATCCCATCGGATTGGACGTAGCCTTCGATCCCCTGACTCCTCAGGATCTGGAAGATGTCCGCTGGGGCGTTCAGGAGGGCGTGGATTTGTTTGCGCAGAGTTTCGTGCGCCGTGCTTCCGACGTGGAGGCGCTGAATCTTCACATCAAGGAGCTGGGCGGTCCGCAAACCATTATCGCCAAAATCGAGCATCCTCAGGCGCTGGACAATTTGGAGGAGATTCTGCACGTGAGCTGGGGCGTCATGGTAGCGCGAGGCGATCTGGGGGTTGAGTTTGGCGTGGAGAAGGTGCCCGCGCTCCAGAAGCAAATCATCAGGAAGGCACGCCAGGCTTTGAAACCAGTTATTACCGCGACCCAGATGCTGGAGAGCATGATCGAGAATCCACAACCCACACGGGCTGAGGCGAGTGACGTCGCCAACGCCATATGGGACGGCACCGACGCCGTGATGCTCTCCGCCGAAAGCGCCGTCGGTAAACATCCCCTCGAGGCCGTGCGCTATCTGCACAGCATTGCCGCAGACGCGGACGCCCATTACAAACCCCGCATCGGTCTACTGGCTGACACACTTGAGGAAAATCTCTCCAGCCGCACGGACGTATCCGTAGCGTTCGCAGCCTGCCGCACGGCAGAAGAAATCGGCGCGAAGCTCATTGTCGTTTTCACCGAAGGTGGAGGCAGCGCGCGCCTGGTCTCCCGATTGGCAGCGGATATTCCCGTCATCGGTGCCACGACGGACATCGGAAATTCCCGGCGGATGGGTCTTCTTCGAGGCGTGGAGAGCCTGCTCATTCCTCGGGCAAAGCATCTCTCGGAAATGTTGGCCTCCATCCAACCGCTCCTTAAGATTAGAAAGGGGCTTGAATCCGGTGATCGAGTCGTCATGACGCTCGGCCACCCGCTGTGGACTACAGGAACAACAAATATGATGAGGGTGGAAACATACTGATATCAGTGCTTATTGCTTGTGTTTCACAAAAGAAAACAAAGGGAAGGCTAATTGGTCAAGCCATGGACTTGTTTTGGACACATGGCAATCTATTTCTTTCTGCAAATTTGACGGGCCGCAGACGCGGAACGTCATCATAAAGGTTTTGCGTGATTAAATGCCAGCCGTTGAGATTCAAGACCATATACGGGTTGCCCGGCGCGAACCGCTTTTAAAAACTTAACCGCCGAGCGGCTTCATCCTTAAAACATCAAGCATCTTTTTATGAACCAGGCCGTTGGACGCAAGCACGCCTGGCGACGCGATGTCCCATTTTTTACCGGACAGATCGGAAATCCTGCCGCCTGCCTCCTCCACCATCAGACAGCCTGCCGCCGTATCCCAGGGTTTGAGTTTGAGTTCCCAGAATCCGTCGAATCGTCCGGCGGCCAGATAGGCAAGATCCAGTGCCGCCGCCCCGGCGCGGCGAATCGCCTGGACCTTGACGGCCATCCGGTTGAAATAATCGAGATTATTGTCCCGGCTTTCCCGGATATCATAGGGGAACCCCGTAGCCAGAAGACTGCGGGAAATATCCCGGATAGAGGAAACCGACAGTTTCTTGTTGTTCAGATAAGCCCCCTTGCCGCGCACAGCAGAAAATAAATCGTCTCTCATGGGGTCATAAATAACGCCAAGAACGACGTTGCCGTCGCTTTCCAGCGCAATGGAAACGCAAAAGACAGGATATCCGTGTGCGTAATTTGTGGTTCCGTCCAGAGGATCAACAATCCAGCGTTTTTTTCCGGCGCCGGCAATGGCCGGAGATTCCTCCGACAAGATTCCATGTTCCGGAAAATTCCGTCTGATGGATTTTATAATCAAATGCTCGGACATCTTGTCCGCTTCCGTCACAATATTGATATCGCCCTTGTATTGAATCTTGTGGGTTTTGTTGAATTTCTTTTTCAGTAGCGCTCCGGCGTTTCGCGCCATCTCGACGGCAAACGATTTTAATTCCCGCATAAAAAATACTCCTGTCCCGTTTTCTTCGGCATACTAACAATAAAATCAGAAAATATTAAAGTAATAATTGTTTTTATTTTAAATAGTTGTATTACAATCAAATTAATGCTAATACACAAACAAAAAAATGGCTTCATCTGTGAATCTCCATGTTTATCGAACAGACACCGAGCGACAACTCGCAAAAACTGAAGATGAAGAGAGAGTCTCTGGGGCTTTCTCCTGATGATGTATTTAAAAAAATACGCATCAGAACCCGTTATATTGAAGCCATAGAAAATAGCGAGTTTGACCAGCTGCCGGATCCGGTTTATACAAAAAATTTTATTAAAACCTATGCGCGGTTTCTCAACATCGACGAAAATCCCGTTTTGCAGGATTACGACGCCTACCTGAATGCACACCGCGAAGAGCAGACGCCCCCGCCGGAGCCCCCGCCGGAGACAAAATCTTTTTTTGCCTCATTTGCCGCCAGGAAAAATTACTGGGGGATCTTGCTCGTCCTGATCATTTTTATCAGCATCTGGCTGATTCTCAAACAGAATCAGTCTGTCCCTGAAGATATCAACACGCCGGCGGCAGCCACACGGGCTCCCGAAGCAACGCTTCCTGCCGCCCCGGCATTAACCGACAGCCAGACGCCCGCGACTGTCCCCGCGCCGCAAACCGGCGTGACGGACAATCCGCCGGCGACAACCGATGCAAAAAAAAGTGTTTTATTGATCACGGCCGGTCAGGAAACGTGGCTTCGCATAAAACCGGACAACAGTCCGCCTGTTCAACTTCTGTTAAAACCGGGAGAAAAATTTGAAAGCAGTGAGGAATTTTTTAATCTGGATATTGGCAATGCCGGAGGAATTAAGATACAATACAAAGGCAGGTCTATAGAGAACCTGGGGAAACCGGGAGAGGTGATCCATATAAGATTGCCGCAAGTCAAACAATAAAAATCAAGAGGTAGGGTATGTTCGGAATGGGATGGCAGGAACTCGTTATTGTTTTAATCATTGTTGTGATTATTTTTGGTGTCGGGAAATTGCCGGAAATCGGTTCGGCTCTGGGCAGAGGCATCAAGAACTTCAAAAAATCCATCAATGAGCAAAACGAAATCACCGACAATTCATCAAAAAAGGAAGAAGATAAAAAATAACTGCTGACGCGATAAGCATCATAACCCGTTTTTCATCCGGTTATGATGCTCGCGCAGATATCCTTCCCGGCTTTTGCATTCATTTTTTCCAGTGCGCAAACCATGGTGTTTTTATCGCGCAAGATGCGGACGAACGGCGTCAAACAATGCGTTTCCGGCACGCGGCAAGCTTGCGACGTTTATCCCGGAATTATCTTCCACCGGCAACGGTCTTAATGATGCCCAGAAAACCCTCGGCCTTTAATGACGCTCCGCCGACCAGCGCACCGTCGATATCCTCCATGGCGATTAAATCGCCGATATTGTCCCGGGTAACGCTGCCGCCGTAGAGGATGCTGATTTTTCCGGCCACGTCGCCGTAGGACTCCTTTAAAATACCGCGGATAAAGGAATGGACGTCCTGGGCCTGCGCGGGCGTGGCCACTTTTCCGGTTCCGATGGCCCAGACCGGTTCGTACGCGATCACAATAGGGTCGATTTTTTCAACACCTTTCAGGCCGTGATTAACCTGCCTGCCGACCACATCCCGTGTAATGCCCTTTTCTCTTTCTTCATCGGTCTCTCCCACGCACATGATCGGGATGAGCCCGTCGGACAAGGCCTTGTTCACTTTTAAATTGACATCGGCATTCTGCTCATGAAAATATTTCCGGCGTTCGGAATGACCGATGATGACATACCGGCAGCCGATATCTTTGAGCATCAACGGGGACACTTCCCCGGTAAATGCACCCTTGTCTTCATAATGCATGTTTTGCGCCGCCAGTTCCAGACAGGAGCCTTTGATCGCCTCGCCCACAGCGGAAAGCGCGGTAAAAGGCGGAGCCAGGATGACAGCTCCGCCCTGAATGTCTGATGATCCGTCTTGAATGGCTTTCGCAAGCATGATGGATTCGGCAATCGTGTTATGCATTTTCCAGTTGCCGGCAACAATCCATTTTCTCATCGTTATGTCCTCACGATCTTGTTTGGGTCCTGATAACCGTTATTTTTCCAATGCAGCAATGCCGGGCAGCGTTTTGCCTTCCAGCCATTCCAAAAACGCGCCGCCGCCGGTGGAGATATAAGACATTTTCGACGTCAGACCGGCTTTCTTAATGGCGGTATCCGTGTCACCGCCGCCGAGGATGGATAGCGCTCCGGAATCCGCCACCGCCTGAGCCAGCTGAAACGTTCCTTTGCTGAAAGGGGCAAGTTCAAACATCCCCATGGGACCATTCCAGATGACCGTCTTTACGCCTTTCAAGGCCTCGCTGAACAATGCGATGGTTGCCGGACCGATATCCAGGCCGATCCATTCTTTGGGAATATCCTGCACACCGCAGATCCTGGCTTCGGCTTGAGCCTCGGCGGCCTGTGCAATGACGGCATCCACCGGCAGCAGAAACTGTACGTTCTTCTGTTTCGCCTTGTCCACGATCTTTCGCGCGGTATCCAGCATATCTTCCTCGCAGAGCGACTTGCCGGTTTCATATCCCGCCGCTCTCAAAAAGGTAAAGGCCATTCCGCCGCCGATGATGATTTTGTCCACTTTTTCGATCAGGTTTTCCAACAGACCGATTTTGTCGGAAACCTTTGCCCCGCCGATGATCGCCGCCAGCGGTTTGGCCGGATTCACCATGGCTTTTTTGAAATATTCAACTTCGTTCTTCAACAGAAAACCGGCGGCACATACGGGAACAAATTCGGTAATTGCCGAATTGGAAGCCGCCGCCCGATGCGATACGGCGAAGGCGTCGTCGATATAGACGTCGCAAAGCGCCGCCAGTTGTTTGGCGAATTGAGCATCATTTTTATCTTCGCCCGGCTGAAACCGGAGATTCTCCAAAAGGATAATCTGGCCATCCTGAAGCCTGGCCACACCCTGCTCCACAACCGGTCCCACGCAATCCTCCAGGAAGAGGACCTCTTTCTTCAGAAGATCCGAAAGAACCTTGACGACAGGCTTGAGTGACATCTCGGCGACTCTTTTGCCTTTCGGCCTGCCGAGATGGGAGGCGACGATCAATTTCGCACCCTTTTCCAACGCGTAGGTGATGGTGGGGATACTGGCTCGCACGCGTTTGTCGCTGGTCACGTTTCCTTCTTTATCCATGGGGACATTGAAATCCACCCGTAAAAAAACTCTTTTGCCTTTCATGTCGATCTGATCAATGTACTTCATCTTGAACACCTTCCCTATTTCATTATAAACGAGAGCAGTTCCAGCATTCTGTTGGAAAAGCCCCATTCATTATCATACCAGGAGAGAATCTTGACCATGTTGCCGCCGATAACCGTCGTGTTGGGCATATCCACAATGGATGAATGCTTGTTGCCGTTGAAATCTTTGGAAACCAGCTCTTCTTCCGAACACGCAAGGATACCCTTCATGGCGCTTTGGGCATATTCACGGAATTTATCATTGATTTCATTTCTTGTGGTACTTTTGGAAAGTGTTGCCACAAAATCCACAAGCGAAACATTCGGCGTCGGCACGCGAATGGCCAGACCGTCGAGTTTTCCCTTCATCTCAGGAATGACTTCCGCTATGGCCCGGGCCGCACCGGTGGTGGTGGGTATCATGGAAAGAGCCGCCGCGCGTGCTCTTCGTAAATCTCTGTGAGGTTCATCCACCACAACCTGATCATTTGTGAAAGAATGAATGGTCGTCATCAGACCGTATTCGATGCCGAATTCCTGATGCAGTATTTTGACGATCGGCGCAAGGCAGTTCGTGGTACAGGACCCCATCGAAATGATATGATGCTTGTTTTTATCGTATACTTCCTGATTGACCCCCAGAACAAACGTCACGTCAGGATTTTTAGCAGGCGCCGACACGACAACTTTTTTTGCCCCTGCCTCCATGTGTTTTCCGGCGCCGGTTTTATCGGTGAATTTCCCCGTGCTTTCCAGAACAACATCAACGCCGAGATCCTTCCAGGGCAGCGTCTCCGGTTCTCGGACGGAAAAAGTTTTCAGTTCTTTTCCGTCTACGATAATCGCGTTGTTTGCGACGCTAATGTCGGCATCGAGTATCCCGTGTGTGGAATCATATTTCAAAAGGTGCGCCAGCGTTTTGGCGTCGGCAAGATCGTTTACCGCAACAAAGTCAACATCTTTGTTTTGATATCCGGCCCTGAAAACAAGCCGCCCGATTCTTCCAAAACCGTTAATGGCAATCTTCACTGACATAGTATGACCTCCCTTCATGTCTCAAAAATTATTAATTAAAAGGGGGGGCTTTGTCAACCTGTTTTGCCGAAGCCGCAAGCGAAAAGAGCATGGCATTCGAGATGATTCTCTAAAGAAAAAGGATAGTTACGATTCGCAGCCGGTCGGTATTATTTTATGTAATGAATAAATCGTTAGTGGAAAAATTCGGATCCGTTGTCAGGTTGATGCCGAGGCGGCGCAACCCTGCTTCATCGCCGGGTGTGGGAATGTGCGTCATGTGCGCTTCGCAGTCCCTCAGCTCCCTGAGTTTTTCCAGCGCCAGTTGCGCGGCGGGATTATTTGTCGCGCTGATGCTGATAGCGATCAGAGCTTCCTCCAGATCAAGGCTCACCGATTTTTCATCGAGAATCTCCGTTTTCAGATTTTTGACCGAATCGGTGATCTGGGGCGGCAGCAATTTAATCTTATCCGGAATTTCCGCCAGATGCTTGATGGCATGCAACACCATGCTGGTGGCAGCGTGCATCAGTGATGAGTTGCTGCCGGTGATGATCTTGCCGTTCTTCAATTCCAGCGCTGCGCCGCAGAAGATGCCCTCGTTTCCGCGTTCGTAATCCCGCGTTTCCACGGGAGCGGTTACGGCAGCCTCGCGCGCCGGTTGAACAACCGGACGCTCCTCCGGCTCCAGATTAAAATCCTTCATGAAAAGTTCCACGCGCTGCACGGTTTCGCGATCGGCGAATCCCATGGCGTATTCACAGCGGTAACGGAAATAACGACGGATAATTTCCATCTTGGCCGCCTTTTGCGTGATCGCGTCATCGATAATGGCAAACCCGGCGCGGTTGACCCCCATATCCGTCGGCGATTTGTAAAAAGACGGTTCGCCCGTAATTTTTTCCAGAATTCTTTTCAGGACGGGAAAAACTTCCACGTCGCGGTTATAATTGACGGATTTTTCGCTGTACGCGTCAAGATGAAACGGATCGATCAGATTGAAATCCCGGATATCGGCGGTGGCCGCCTCATAGGCCACATTCACAGGATGCTTTAATGGAATGTTCCAGATGGGAAATGTTTCAAATTTGGCGTAACCGGATTTAATGCCGCGCCGGTAATCGTGATAAAGCTGCGAAAGACAGGTTGCCATTTTTCCGCTGCCCGGCCCCGGACCGGTCACAATCACCAGCGGTTTGTCTGTTTCGATATAGGTATTTGCGCCGTATCCTTCATCGCTGACAATGGTCTCCACATCCGTCGGATAGCCTTTGGTAAAGCGGTGCGTATAAACGGAAATACCGCGTCTTTCCAGTTTGTTTTTAAAGATGATCGCGGCGGGTTGTTCTTCAAAACGGGTAATGACCACGCCCAGCACATTGATTCCCCAGGTTCGCAGGTTGTCAATAAGCTTTAAAGCGTCTGCGTCATAGGTAATGCCGAAATCGGCGCGGATTTTTTTTCTTTCGATATCCCCGGCATAAATGCAAAGCACAATGTCGGCCTTGTCTTTTAATTCCCGGATGAGGCGCATCTTGACGTTGGGATCATAACCCGGCAGGACGCGGGCGGCATGATAGTCGTATAAAAGTTTGCCGCCGAATTCCAGATACAGTTTGTTGTTGAAGCGGTTGACGCGTTTGAGGATTTCGGTGGTCTGTTCCTGGATGTATTTTTCGTTATCGAAACCGGGCTGTTGAATCATCTGAGTTTTTCTCCTGACATAAAATTGATCTATCCCGAAAACGTTTCATTTTTGAACTATAAGTAGAACAATTTTGTAAGTCAATAACTAATATCATGTCCAACGTGCGCCGTGGGGATCGGTTGCGATCCGCTTTGCGCGATCACGCCCCGCGCCGATCAATAAGGCTTCGACGCACTTATGATTTGATGTTTTAACCTCAATTCCGCACCCGCAAGCCGGGGGTATCTGCTTTGCGGAAGAGGACATCGCTTACGCACGGTTCATGCACAAAATAGAGAGGATATTGCTAAAGAAATGCAGGCGCACTGTTATGGGTGCGCCTGCATAAATGACAAATTCGTTATGGCAATCGGTGCGACAAATTATTTTTTCTGCGCGTCATAAATTTTGATGATTTTGTCCGTCACATCAAAGCCGTCGTCAACAACCAGAGCCGCTTTCTTTTCGAAAATCATGGAGTATTTTTCGTTTTTGGAAAATTGTTTCAGAATCTCCTGAACGTCCATGAGAATTTTTCGGGTCAGTTCGGCATCTTTCTTCTTCAATTGTTCATTGAGATCGCTTTCCAGCCGTTTGAACTCCTTGAATTCCTGCGCCAGCTTCTCCCGTTTTTCCTTGAGAGCCGGAGAATCCTGTTTCGTGTTGCTCAAATCTTTTTCCAGAGAGGAAACTCTGTCGCCCTTCGCTTTGAGTGTCGCTTTTTTGGACTCAAAATCCTTCTGATAGACAGCCCGGGCGTTCTGGGCGGCTCTGGAGTCTCTCATGATTTTCGCGATATCCACAAACCCTATTTTGGCCGATACGGCATCCGCCAGGGCGGCACCGGCTGAGCTTATGACAAACAACAGCGCAAAAACAAACGCCAACGATCCTACAAAACGCTTATCCTTTTTTTTCATACCCTATGCTCCTTTACACGATAAAGTGTTATCGACCTAAATATATGTTCCGAAGTCCGGTTCATACATCGTTGCCCGGATATGTCCGCGCAGATCAGCAGGCGCCTGCATCCGGGTCAGCGAACGTTTAAAAACGACTTCGGCCACGGCCAGTGCAATTTTGGCGGATACCTCGCGAATTGTTGTCAACGAGGGATAGATGCGGCCGATTTTCAGATCGTCAGCAGACACCTGTTCGTTCAGGGATTTGGCGGCGGCTGTAAACATCTCATCCGTCACGCGCACGGCTTCGGAGGCCAGCACACCCAGTCCGACTCCCGGAAAAATGTACGCGTTGTTGGCCTGGCCGGGGACAAACGTTTTCCCCTCCATGCTAACTTCGCCAAAAGGACTGCCGCTGGCAAAAATCGCCCTCCCTTCGGTGTGACGATAAGCCGCTTCGGCGGTACACTCGGCCTTGGAGGTCGGATTCGACAGGGCAAAAATGATCGGCCGCCTGTTTATCCGGCCCATCGCCTTGATAATTTCCGGTGTAAAGGTTCCGGGCTGACCCGATACCCCGATGACCGCGGTCGGCTTCAGGGCTTCCACCGCGGACAAAAGATCGCGATGGAAGGGGTAATCATGCGCGTACGGTTTTTTGTGTTCCACCAGATCGGTGCGGCCTTTGACAACCAGTCCTTTGGAATCCACGAACCAGCAGTTTGAATGCGCTTCCGGCAGCGACAGGCCTTCTTCCATCATGGCCGAAGAAACCAGATCTCCGATACCGATGGCGGCTTCCCCGGCGCCCAAAAAGAGCAGTCGCTGCCGGGAAATACTGCCGCCGGTTATACGCAGGGCGGCATACAGACCCGCCAGCGCCACGGACGCCGTGCCCTGGATATCGTCGTTGAACATACAGTATTTGCTGCGATATTTTTCGAGCAGACGGAAAGCGTTGGCATTGCCGAAATCTTCCATCTGAATCATCACGCCGGGAAAAACGTTCGCCGCGGCGGCCATGAATTCGTCGACCAACTGATCGTATTCCCGTCCGCGCACCCGGGGCTGCGGCAGACCGATGTAGTCCGGCGCAGCCAGCAACTCCGGATTGTTGGTACCGACATCAAGGGTAACCGGCAGGCAGGCTTCCGGATCAATACCCGCGCAGGCGGCGTAAAGCGCCAGTTTGCCGACGGGAATTCCCATCCCGTTGGCGCCCAGATCGCCCAAGCCCAGGATGCGTTCACCGTCGGTAACAACAATGACCCGGACCTTTTTCTGCGGCCAGCGTTTCAGGATCTTTTTTATGCTGCCGCGGTCATTTTTGGAAATGAACAGTCCGCGAGGTTCGCTGAAAATGCTGCTGTACTCCTGGCAGGCCTGCCCGACGGTCGGCGTATAAATCACGGGCATCAATTCCTGTATGTGCTCAATCAACACCCGGTAGAAAAGACGCTCGTTGCGGTTTTGCAGACCGGAAAGGTAAAGATATTTTTCCAGATCGGTTGTTTTGCGCCGGACATTGTTGATGATATGGACCGTCCGGTCGGACGGCGAAAAAACACGGGGCGGAAGCAAACCACGCAACCCCAGGACGTCGCGCTCCGTGTCACTGAACATCGTCCCTTTGTTTAAACCGGGATCGCAAAGCAGCGCCTTGCCCCGGGGAATTTTTACAGCGCGTTTTTGCGTTGACCGGTTTGCCATTGTTTTTCTCCTGAATCGATGACCGAATCGTTTTGGTTTACGGGGTTGACCTATAAGAAGAATGATTGCGTGTCAATATAATATTCAACAGGTTTCCCCTTTGCGTTGACGCGGGACATGCACGTCCGGGGATCAAATATCTTCTCGGAATATTTCTTGACATACAAAACAGAAAGTTCTTATACTCCGCCACACAGTAACTTATCAACAATACCAACAAAATTCAAAAACGGAGGCAATGAGTATGGCAGAAAAGAAAGGATTGAGCAAACCGGTCAAGCTGAAGGGGGATCTCGCGGAGCTTTTGGGCGCCAAAGCACTTCCCCGCACGGAGATTACCAAAAAACTTTGGGATTACATTAAAGCCAATAAACTGCAGACCACAAAAGTCAACGGCAAACCGGAAAATGCCGGAAAGAACATTGTGATCGACGCCAAACTGATCAAGATCATCAACAACACCAAGGTGAAAACATCGAGCGGCAAGGTCGTGGATTTCACAAAATTAAAAGAAGGACAAACGATTGACATGATGCAGATTGCCTCTGTTGTCAGTGCCAATGTTGAGTAGACAAAAACATTGAAAGACAGGCAGGTTCTATCCTGCCTGTCTTTTTTATGCCCCTCCTTTTTCTTCTGCCGCAACCTTTCGCCGTACCGCCGGTAGCGACGCGCACGGAATTGTCTTTTCATTTTAAATTCATATTATGGTTTTTGAAAAAAATACTGTATAGTGCAGGGCGCCTGGGACACACAGGCTCCAAAAGACTTTCAGATTCGGGAAACGTTGACATGGATAAAAAAGCCATTTTGTGGCCGGTGATCATATCCGTCGTCATCCACATGACGCTGCTGGCCGTGGCAGGCATGATCGATTTAAACGATAAAATCAAACCGGTAAACGTGCTGTCGGTCAGCATACAAGAACCGGCGCCGGCGCAACCTTCTCCTGAAAAAGAAAACCCTGCCCAAGGAAACCCGTCGTCCAGCGTGACGAAGCAACAGAACGACCCTACGCCCGATGATGCCTGGCGCGAAGATACAATTAACCTGGGCAGTCTCGATACGAAATACATTCATTACCTGACCCGGGTAAAAAACAAGATCCTCCGGATATGGAAATACCCGCAGACGTCCTTCGAACGAAATGAAGAGGGGAATGTTGTCGTCAGAATGTCCATTGATGCGGACGGCAGACTGGCCGCCGTAACGCTCGTGTCATCGTCGGGATCAGCCGATCTCGATAACGGGGCGCTGGGCGTCGTTCAGGAAGCCGCGCCCTACGAACCTTTGCCGGGATCATACAATTTGTCACGGCTGCATATCGTTGCTTCTTTTAACTACAAGATCATGGATTAGCCGCGTTCCAAAACCCCGGACAACGGGAAAAATTCCGCTTTCATCCCGTCTGCAAATCAGGCTTTATGTCATCCATGTTTTGATTGACCTGTCTGAGCAGTTGAATCACTTCCTGCTGCTCGGATTCGGGAAGGGATTGAATTTTGTCCACCCGGGCGTTGATGTAATCGATCTTCGCTTTCAGATCGGCCAGCAGCGGAGCAAGCTCCAGCGGCGGTCTGGACGGACGCGGTTGTTTAATTTCCTGCGGCCGGGTCCCTGCTTTAATATTGATTTCTTCCAGATACTCGGGAATGGCAACCTCAAATCCCAGCCGTTCGCGGATCAACGAGGCAAGCGTATCCTGCGCACCGGCTTCACCGTGGACTAAATACACCGGCATTTTTTTATTCTGAAAATGTCCCAGCCAGTCCAGAAGCTGACGTTGCCCGGCGTGCGCGGAAAAACCGCCGATGGTCCATATTTTGGCTTTGACGGCGATATCCTCGTTAAAAATACGGATTTTTTTCGCGCCCTCAACAATCTTACGGCCGGGCGTTCCCTGCGCCTGGAATCCGACGAACACAATGCTTGCGCCGGGCCGCCACAAATTATGCCGTAGATGATGCCTGATCCGTCCGGCATTGCACATGCCCGATGCGGAAATCACAATGGCCGACCCTTCCATTTCGTTGATTCTCATTGATTGCTCGGTCGAGGACGAAAACTTTAACTGCGGCAGATCCAGAGGATCTTCACCATTTTTCAGTATGTTTTGCGTATCCGCATCCAGGTATGTGTGGTGCCGCCGAAATATCTCTGTGGCCTTGATGGCCAGCGGGCTGTCGAGAAACACCGGCATATCCTTGGGCAGCTTCCCCTTGATGTCCAGCAGATAAAGGGAATACAGCATCTCCTGCGTTCTCTCAACGGCAAAAGCGGGAATGATGATCTTTTCACCTCTGGAATAACTGTACTGAATGGCCTCGGCCATTTCATTGAGACTGTCCTCTTCGCCTTTATGATCGCGATCACCGTAAGTGGATTCCATAAAAAGGTAGTCCGCGTCGCTGATCGTAACGGGATCCTCCATGAGCAACTGATGACGGCGGCCGATATCGCCGGAGAAAACAAGTTTTGTGGAGGTGCCGTTTTCCTCAATAAACAATTCCAGGATGGCCGCCCCCAAAATATGGCCGGCGTCCTGAAAATTGATTTTGATGCCGGCCGCAGGCGTAAAATTCTGATTGTAGGTTATTTTCTTGATCAAAGGGGACACGGCTTCGGCGTCCGGCGTGGAATAAAGCGGCTCGCTTTTCTCCGTCCTGCCGTTACGCTGCATTCTTCTCGTCTTCGATTTTGCATCGGTTTCCTGGATATGGGCGCTGTCCAGAAGCAGTATCTTGATCAGTTCCCCCGTCGGCTCCGTTGCGTAAACAGGCCCTTTGAATCCGTTCTGCACCATGCGGGGCAATAATCCCGAATGATCAATGTGAGCATGCGTGATCAGAAAGAAATCGATATGAGACGGGTCGTAGGCTTCAGTGTCCCAGTTGCGTGTTTCAACATCCGCACCGCCCTGATGCATCCCGCAGTCAACGGCGAATCGCGCCTGATCGGTTTCGATAATAAAACAGGAGCCGGTGACTTCTCTGGCCGCTCCGAGAAATTTAACTTTCATGGGGAAATCCTTTTCGTCAGTTCTTTCGAGGTAAAATCCGTAGCGGGTGACCTTCCCGGAAAATAAAAATGCCTTTATCCCGCATGGAGGCGGGATAAAGTGCGCTTTGTAAAGAAAGTCGACACCCGTAAAGATTTGTCGTTTGTGTTTATCTTACATTCCGGCTTTCGCCGCTTTTTTCAACTTTTTGGCTTCTTTTTTTTCTTTGGCGGACTTCGCCGGCTTTTTCTTGGCGTCTTTTTTCCCTTTGTCCATTGATTTACTCATGGTTTGAACCCCCGTTAAAAGATAAAATTTCATTGTTGCATCGTCAGTTGCTGAATATAAACCTTTACAACTATAATAGAAGGGCCCTGTTTCGTCAAACACAAAAATGAGGGATTTCTTTTTGTTGACAACACTTGGATGATTAACATAAGTTTTTGTGTGCTTTATGGTGAACAGCCTATGATTGAAACCCGTCCGATCGAACCGGTCATCGTCGCCCGCAATCTGGAAAAAGTTTTCGGCGCGTTCAAGGCCGTTGATGATATTTCCTTCCATGTGGTTCCGGGAGTCTGTTTCGGCATTTTGGGACCGAACGGCGCCGGCAAGACCTCCACCATCCGGATGCTTTACGGTTTCTCGCCGCTGACCGCAGGCGACATTTTTGTTTTCGGACTGAACATCAAAACACATGACCGGAAAATCAAAGCCCGCATCGGCGTCTGCCAGCAGGAAAATACGCTCGACCCCGATCTTACGGTCATGCAGAATTTCGAAGTGTTCGCCCGCTACTTTGATATCGGGAAAAAAACTGCCCTCGCCCGGGCGACAACGCTACTGAAATTTTTCGCGCTGGAACAACGCCAAAATGCCCGCGCCACGGAATTGTCCGGCGGCATGGTGCGCCGCCTGGTCATCGCCCGCGCCCTGATCAATCAGCCGGATCTCATCATCCTGGATGAACCGACGACGGGCCTTGATCCTCAGTCGCGTCATCAGGTCTGGGAAAGACTGGAACAACTCAAGAATCAGGGCATGACCATCCTGCTGACCACGCACTACATGGATGAGGCGGCGCGTCTGTGTGATAACCTGGTCATTATGGATCACGGAAAAATTCTCGCGCAGGGCTCTCCCCGGTCGCTCATCCGGGAATACACGGGCGGCCATATCATTGAGGTTGCCGAACCGGATGAAGCATTGCGCGCGTTTTCCCAAGAAAAGCACGACCGGGTGGAGGACCTGGGACATCGTTTAATTATTTACGCCGCCAACGGCCATGAACTCTATCAGGAGCTCTGCGACCGTTTCAGCCAGAAAAGCTGCATCCTGCGTTCCGCCACGTTGGAAGATGTTTTTTTGAAACTGACCGGAAGGGAGCTGCGGGAATGACCTTCAGAATTTCCACCCGATTCATCCGTGTCTGGCAGCGCAACCTGACGGTCTACCGAGAAAGCTGGAAGATCAACTTCATGCCGCCGCTGCTGGAACCGCTTTTCTACCTTTTGGCGTTCGGCATCGGTTTCAGCGGACTGATCGGATCGGTGACGTACGCCGGAACGGAAATTTCCTACGTGATGTTTATCGCTCCCGCGCTGCTGGCAATCAACATCATGAACAACTCTTTCTTTGAAAACACTTTTGGATCCTTTGTGCGCATGTACTATCAGAAAACGTTTGATGCGATGATGGCCACGCCGCTCACGGTTGACGAAATCGTGACCGGAGAAATCGTCTGGGGGGCGACCAAATCGGTCATCGGAACGATCATCATGCTGATTGTCATCGGTTTCTTCGGATTGATCAGCTATCCGGCAGGATTGCTGATCGTTCTTGTCGCCTTCATTGGCGGCTTTGCCTTCGGCTCCGTGGCCATGATCTTCACCGGCCTGGTCGGCAAGATCGAATTATTCAACTTGCCGGTCTTTCTGTTCATTACCCCGATGTTCCTTTTCAGCGGCACGTTTTTCCCGATAAGCGGATTGCCCCTCTGGGCGCAATATTTCGCCTTGACGCTGCCGTTGACGCATCTGGTCAACCTGGTGCGGGCCTTAGGCCTGGGAGCGTTCAACGCCGAAGCGCTGGCCGGTTTTTGCTACCTGATTATTTTCTGTCTCATCACCTTTCCGCTCGCCCTTTCCGTCATGCGCAAAAAACTGATCAAATAATGGTTGCCAGGAAAAAACGAAATACTGCTTGACTAAAAATTCTGAGTATGCGCAACTTAATGGCGGCGATTCCGTATATTTTTTACAAACGGATTACAACCATCAAGGATTATTCATGTCCTGATGGTTTTTTCTTTAAAGATGTAAGGCAGACAAGCCCCTCACTTTTTCCTTCCTTCTCAACCAGGAGACGGATGGGGGTGACATGGATGCTTTGTAACACCCCATCGGGGAATGAAAAAAAGAAATAAAATCAGAAAGGGGATAAAGAGATGAACAAGAATTTATACGTCGGCAATCTGTCTTATAAGATCACAGGCGATGACCTGAAATCCAATTTTTCCGAAGCGGGAGAAGTGGTCTCCGCGACGATCATCAAGGATAAATTCAGCGGCCAGTCCAAAGGATTCGGTTTTGTCGAGATGAAAACGGAAGAAGGCGCAGCCGAAGCAATTAAAAAATTCCACGGCGGCACGCTTGACGGAAAAGAAATAACGGTCAACGAAGCCAGACCGAAGAAAGAGTTCAGCGGCGGCCATCGGGGAGGCGGCAACCGCGGCGGAGGAGGAGGATTCAACCGGGGCGGCCGCAGGGATGGAAGATATTAATCATTCTCGCGTTGAAAACGCATAAAACAAGCAGCTTTGGACCTGATCCCGCATTCTAGACACATCGGGACGGCCAGAGGCGCAAAATAAAAATCCAGAGGAGCAGAAGGCATTTTGAAACCTTCTGCTCTTTTTTTGGTGTGCCCATGAAGGGAGCTATGCAGAAGGTACGCAAAACTTGGATACAATGACCCGGACAATATTATGCATATGCTGATGCACGGCTTTTGCGCTTCGGCCGGGATAGTTTCTGAAAGTAATCAGCACACCGTTGAGCGCAGCAAAAAATGCATGGGACAGAGGCCTGACCGGTTCCGGCAGGTTCATTTTTCTGAACAAAACGTCGAACTGATCAAAGATACGGCGTTCAGAGGCGTTGAGCTTTTCCACCATGTCCGCGGAGAGCGAACCGTCCAGCATGAAACGCGTCATCATGCGGAAATACTGATCGTTATCGATGAGATAACTCAAATAGGCATCGGCCACCTTTTCGATCGGGTTTTTTCTGCTGTTTTTGATCATCCTGTCCAGAATGGCCGTAATTTCTTCCGCGCCGTGAAGAAAGGCTTCCACAAAAAGGGATTGCTGATCGGGGAAATACCGGTAGATGGAGGCGTGGGAAATGCCGGCCTCCCGGGCAATGTCGCGAATGCTGACTTTGTTGAACGGTTTTACGGCAAAGACGCGCTGGGCAGCTTCGACGATAACGCCTTGCCGCGCCCGTTTTTCGTTATTTTTCAGTTCGGCAAAAGTATTTTTCTTTTTCATATCGATTTTTTTATACCATATCCCGCAAAAACATTGCAGTAAAAAAGCTTGACTTATGTAACCAGTGGTTTGTAATATAACCGTTGGTTGAGAAAGTCAATCACAAATAAGATTATCCGGGAGGTTATATGTCTCTATCTGATCGCAACAATCCCTATACGTTTGATGATTTTTTAAAGTGGCGGCAAGGCGTTGACTACTACCGGGATGATCCGTTTATCCAGAAGGTGGTACACCATTTTACCGGAGACATCCGGCAGCAGGTTGACGCCGAAGCGCGCGCCTGCTCTCAAAAAGCCTCTTTCCGGTGGCGCGATTTTGCCGACAGCATTGCCCGGCCCGAAAAGAGGCCCTTCATGCTGCACTACGACGGGCATCATAACCGCATCGACAGAATCGTCCGCCCGCATGAAACGGAAATCATGGAAAAGGAAATTTTTTCCGAAGCATTCTTTGCCGACACAACGTCGCCCTGGGTCAAATTAATTAAAATGTACGTCATCTACCAGAACGGCGAAGCCTGTATCGGCTGCCCTGTCACCTGCACAGAGGGGCTGGTAATGCTTCTTGAAAAATATGCCGACTCGCCGGAGACGAAAGAAATTCTCAAACATTGTAAAGACGGCATCAACGGCGATTTTGCCATCGGCGCCCAGTATCTTTCGGAAATCCAGGGCGGTTCGGATGTGCCGGCAAATGTGCTGGAAGCTGTCAATGAAAACGGCACGTGGAAACTCTATGGGACAAAATTTTTCTGCTCGGCCACACATGCGGACTATGCCGTGGTGACGGCAAAACCCGTCGGATCGGAAAAAGTCGCCCTCTTTGTCGTGCCTTCCTGGCTTCCGGGCAATAAGGAAAAAGAAATGCGAAACGGCTACACCGTCGACCGGATCAAATGGAAAATGGGCACCAGCGAACTGACCACGGCGGAACTGACGTTCAACGGCGCAGTCGCTTATCCAGTGGGTCCTCTGGACAAAGGCGTTGCCAATGTGGTCGGCATTGTCCTGACCTACTCGCGCCTGACCGTGGGGCTTTCCGCCGCCGCCTACATGACACGGGCCGTCCGGGAAGCGAAGAAATACACCGAATTCCGCAATGCCTTCGGCCTGACCATCGGCCAATTCCCGCTGGTCGCCGTTCAGGTGAACAGAATCGATCGCATGGCCAAAAGGACAACAGCTGGAGCGTTTAAACTTTATCGGGATTTTCTGACGCTGGAAGGAGGACTCAAAGGCGGACTGGCGACGGATGAGCCGGAAGCGGTCCGGAAGAATCGTTTCAATATCCGGGAACTCATCATGCTGCAGAAGATGGCCGCCGCCTGGGACTGCACGGATGTCATTCGCGAGTCCATGTCCATTTTCGGCGGCCACGGAGTGATGGAAGATTTCTCATCCCTGCCTCGTCTGTACCGCGACTCCGCCATCAACGAACTGTGGGAAGGTCCGCGAAATGTTCTTTTGACACAGATTCATCGCGACCTGCAAAAAGTCAGCGGCTGGTATAAGCCTGCGGAGTTTGTGCGTCATATTCTTTCCGGCTTGAATGAGTCAACGATTAAAGAATTGGCCGACGAGATCACCGAACTGGTGGCGTACCCCAATCTTTTCCAGCCGGATGAAAAAACCATGGATATCTGCCGGCGATGGGATGCGTTTTGCCACAGGTTTTTCCACGCCTATCAGGATCTGGCTCTGAAAGAGGTGGAATAATTCACCGGATTGCTTCTTAAGCGGATTTGCACAACGCTCACAATTCTTAATGGATTGCAGCTTAAGCATCGCGGATGATCAGATGTCCCGACATTATCCGAATCGGACGTCAGCCTGAAACTTGATCAGGACAGAGATATGCTGAAACCCATGAACTGCGCGGCGAGAAAAAGCACGTAGATGGCAATCATCACCAGCGCCTCCAGACGAACAAATTTTCTTCCGGTGGTGACAAACATCTGCAGAAGAACGCCCGCCACGATCAGCATGGGAAGATCGCGCTGCACGATGATCGGTTCGACCGGAAGAGGCTTGATCAGGCACAGACAACCGATGACGGCCAATCCGGTAAAGATGTTGGATGCGTAGATCTCGCCGAGCGTCACATCGGCCTGACGCCTCAATACCGCGCCCAAGGCGATGGCGAGTTCCGGCAGCGATGTGCCAAACGCATAAAAGGTCACCCCGATGAGAAGATCGTTCATGCCCAGCCGCCGCGCAAGCATTGTTCCATTTTCCACAATCCAGCTCGACCCCAGCACGATCATCGCAATGCCCGCCACAAATATAATGCCGTGCAGCCAGGGCTTTGCCATGCTGACAACGGGAGCTTCCTTTCTCTGCTGACGCGCCTCATCGATGGTGCCCTTCAAATACGGACCGTATGCCATCAGCAGAATCAGGCCGTCGATGCGGCTGATGACTCCGTCCATGGCAATGACCAGCAACAGAGCGGCGGAAAGAATCATCCAGCTGGATTCTCTTTCACGAAGGGTCGGACCGACGATGATCGGTCTCCACAGGGCGCAAATGCCGGCCACAAACGTCAGGGTCACGAAATTGGAGCCGACAACATTGCCGACCGCAGCGGCAGGCTGTCCGCGCATGGAGGCAAACAGTGAAACGCAGAACTCGGGCAGAGACGTCATCACCGCCAGCAACAGAACGGTCACCACCAGCGGCGATACCCGCAGCCACCCCGCCAGAATGGGAACGCGTTGCAGGACGAATTCCGTGCCCGCCCATAAAAGCACAATGCCCGCAATGAACAACAAAACCGAAAGCGTCATCGGATACCCCTGAACTGCAATCACGCAAAACTGCCCGGCCCGTCATTGCAGATTCCGCCGGATCAAATTAAAAGGCTTGTCTCGCGGTCACTCCTTAATATAATTTGATGGCGGTCTGCATCCCTTTGCTTGAAGAATCAATATATTCGGTGAATTTTTCGGCGATGGTTTTGACCGTGTGTTCGAATTCATCCACATCTTTGTCCAGAAGCGTCATGCGGAAGCCTAAAAGCGGTGTAAAGAACGATGTCAGCGGAACAACACAGATCCCCGTCGCCGCCAGCAGATAATAAACAAATCTCTTGTCGTGTTCGATGGGTTCTTTGACGAGATTTTCGACGAATTCCCTTATCTCTCCATTTTTTATATGAAGCTTTTGGTTGCTGTTGAGACCGGATTCGTTGAACACGATTGTCATATAAAAAGCGCCGTCTGTTTTATTGACCATCATGCAGGGAACATCTTTTAAAATGTTGTAGGCGATATCCGAAAGCTTTTCGTAATGCCTCCTGCGTTCCTGGAGGTATTTATCATACTCCGGATGCGTCATGATTTTAGGAATCGCCAGTTGCGGCAATGTTGTCGAACAAACCTCCGACATTTTCTGATGGAGGATGGTATTGATAAAGCGGTCGAAGATCGGATCTTTACCGGCATTGTAAACTTCCATCCAGCCGCACCGTGAGCCGGGCCAGGGAAGTTCCTTGGAAATTCCTTTCATGCTGATGGCCGGAACGGAGCCTACGATATCCGAAAGCGGTACGGTGTTCTTGCCGTTGTAAACAATATTGATGTAGGTTTCATCAAAGACAACGAAAAGATCGTTTTCTTTGGCGATCCGTACAATATTTCGCAACGTTTCTTCAGGATAGACAAAGCCGGTGGGATTGTCCGGGTTGATGACCAGAATGCCGACAATGGCTTTGTGGCTTCTCACCTTCTGTTCCAGTTCGCGCATATCCGGATGCCATCCGTTGTATGGATTCAGCCGGTAGGTATTGGGCGGAAACGACGCGTGCAGCACTTCCGCCATGAAGTGCGTGGAATAGGTCGGCTCCGGCATGATCATGCGGGCGTCAACCTGAATGGAGCTGTAGGCGCGGGCAATGGCATCGCCCAGACCGTTGAAGAAAATGATATCTTCGGGGGTAATCCGCACATTTCCGCGCGCATTAAGACGCTCGGTGAGAAACTCCCGGGTGGCGTTAACACCTTTCGTCGGGGAATAGGCAAAAGACGCATCATCTTTGATGATTTCAAAGAGGACTTCCTTCATCCAGTCGGGAATTTTTTCTCCCTTTTGCACCGGATCGCCGATATTTTCCCAGATGATATCAACGCCGTATTCCTTCAGTTTGTTGGCAATCAGTACGATATTCCGTATTTCATAAGTCAGCCCGCTGCCGCCGCGGGAAATTTCAAAACGCATAAATATTTTAACCCCTTAGATGATATTTGTATTTCATAATACATATTTGTTTAAATTTCCAGTTTTTTATGCTATCGGAGCACCAAACGAAACGCCTGTCGGGCGTAAAAATAAAGAGGACAATATGACGGAAGAAAAAAGTTTTTCTGAAATGCTTGATGAAACCAGCTTAAAACCCCGGCGTTTTTCCGCCGGAGAGAAAATAGATACTATCATCGTAAAAATTACAGAGGAATGGATGTTCCTGGATCTGGGAGCGAAAAGTGAAGGCTATCTGGATAAAAAGGAACTATTGGATGAAAACGGCAATCTCACCGTGAAGGAAGGAGATCCCATCACGGCTTATTTTGTCTCTTCTCGTCACGGGGAAAAACTTTTTACCACCAAACTGCTGAC
Organism: Smithella sp.; assembly: GCA_017993615.1. Taxonomy (GTDB): domain Bacteria; phylum Desulfobacterota; class Syntrophia; order Syntrophales; family Smithellaceae; genus Smithella. The sequence goes on from JAGOMJ010000029.1 coordinate 24,776, forward strand.
GAGCAAGAGTGTTGATGATTTTATGTTCAAAGCCTATAAAAATCAGATTCCCGTTGAAGCGACTGTCGAGAAGGAAATCAAAGGCGGCTTTTCGGTCAGGATTAACCAGAATGTCAGCGGGTTCTGTCCCTACTCGCAGATGGATGTCAGAAGAATAGATGATGTCACTGCCTACGTCGGCAAGAAATTTGAATTTATTGTGGCCGAATATTCGGAAAAGGGTCGCAATATCATTTTGTCACGTCGGCCTTTGCTGGAAAAAATCGAACAGGAGAAAAAAGCCGCGTTGAAAAATTCCCTGCAACAGGGGATGACGGTGAGCGGCGTAGTGACAAGCGTTCAGAAATTCGGTGCTTTCGTTGATCTCGGCGGTGTGCAGGCCCTCATGCCTGTTTCGGAAATGGGCTGGGGACGGGTTGAAGATCCCAAAGTACTCTACTCGCCGGGCGACAAGATTGAAGCCGTGATCATCAATCTGGACTGGGAAGCTAATCGCATCACGTTATCGGCTAAAGCCTCTCTTCCCAATCCGTGGGACGGCTTTGTGAGAAAATACACCGAAGGTAGCCTGCTCAAGGGCAAGGTAACCAACCTGACCAATTTCGGCGCTTTTGTTTCGCTGGAAGACGGGGTGGAAGGGCTTTTGCATATTTCCAAACTGGCGCGCGGCAAAAAAATCAAACACGCCGGCGATGTTATGAAAACCGGCGAAGAATTGGAAGTGAAGATTGAAAAAATCGACCGCGAGAACAGAAAAATTTCTCTTGATCTGACCGGAAGCGACAAAGATACTTCAGCTGCTTCAGGAAATGAAGATGATTTCCGCGGTTATATCGGCAAATCACCCAAGACGATGGGCACGCTGGGCGACCTGATCAAGAAGAAAAAATAAATTCTGGGTTGAAAAAGAAAATACCTACTTATCAATAATATTTGGTAGTCGTCTGAGTCGATGATAACTGGTTGAAAGAGTCTAACGACGAAATCACCCGGAGCGTAGCGATCGGGTGGATTGCCTTGTTGGCTTGTCTATTTTTCTGGGTCACGTTGTCCCGAGATGACAGCTATAATATTTACGACTGACCGAGTCGCATCTGCACATAAGGCAGCATCGCGGAATTCTGCGGTCCTCCTATGCTGGAGATTAACTGCTAGATCGAAGGCAGCCTTTGCAAATTTTCTGTGGTAGTCATGAGAGGCTCCTTCCAAGATTTTTGCGATGTAGCTCTCAAGCATGCGCTTGGCGTCAGTTGAACTTGGTGTCACCCCATCCAATGAATCATGTTCGGTCGGAACATAGACCGCTTGTGCAAGTGAAATAATTGCTTCTCTACAAAGAAGAGCAATTCCCTGAAAATCTTCTTCATTCTTTGCCATTTCTAAGGCTTTAACTATCTTATCAATATTTCGGTCAACGCGTGCCCAGCCCGTAGGTTCCGCTGGCTTTAAAGTTGAAGGCCTGCAATCGGTACAAAGAAAGTCCAAAAGTGGTTGGTACATTTCTGCTACATACTTTCTTCGTGACTGATAGGTAGGCAGGCTCCCATCACTCCATTTTCCATACCAACTCCACAGGTCAGGATAAGGATTTGGATCGGCAATTGCTTTAGTATCTAAAACCCCTTTAATCTCAAGTCTTCTGTTTTCATATTCAGGATTCACACCTTTTATTCTTGGCCCTCCAGTAGCGACGGATATCATCAAGGCTTTCTGTAGTTCTATTGCAGTAGTTAGTTCTTGAATTTCGATATCTGTAAGTTTTGATGATAATTGCTCTGTAGCTAGAAATGCGCTAGGGACTGCTCTAAACCGAAGGGTCTTTAAATAGCAGTCCGTTGGGAAAGTTGCGTGGAAAGCGTTCTTAATACTCTTTGTATGTATATCATTATCATTAGACAGCACCTCATAAATAGATCTGGTACAAGCTAGCTCAAGGAAAATACCGCTTAATGTACGGGCACCATCGCGCCAATGATCTACGATATCGCAATCTTCTAAAGTACAAGAACGCAGAAGGTTTGCTGATTCAAATTCTTGCCCTTCAGTCAAAAACTGAACTGCATTATCTACTGTACTTTGATCAATTTGCATTATTTCCCTTTAAGCTAACGAAAAGCTAAGCCGGAGCAGCGCCCCTGGCGCGGCGCGGTTTTAGCGGCTAGTTGTGTGATCTTTTATTCCAAATGCCAAAGCCATTTGCATAGAACGTAATAATGGAAAACTTTCTGGTACGGCTTCCTTTAAGGGAGAAGTCTTTCGAAGCTTTAATGTAATTTCTTCTATAAGATCAGGTATTAGCTGAACTCTTATGCCCACACCCCAATTTAAATCTGTTTTCGTGGCACCCCACCCAACAATTGCAACCCGTTCTATGGCGTTAATTTTTGAACCGATAAGATTTTCGTATTCTTCATTGGACAAAATGAATTTCTTTTTCAGAAATCTTTCTTTGCGCTCTTGCCATGAGTTGGCGTCTCCTGAAGTTTCAATGTGAATAAGTCGCCGGTCCGATGGTGCGTATGCCAGAACATCAAGTTCTACATCATAACCTCCATTTGGCCTTTTCCGCGTCCTAGGATTTGATCGGACAAAACAACCATTGTATTCGTACCATTCAGCAACCAAAGACTCTAGAAAATTCATGATATAATCCTTTGCACAACTCTGCGTTTCAGCCGCGCGCAGCTTGATCGCGTGACGGATGGGCGGGCTTGTTATGCCGCCGCCTCAAGTTCTGCCCAAATCAGCGCAGGACTGTCGCGAAGTCGCTCCATGTTGAGGAACCACCTGTTGAGCAAGTGGTCGAGGCTTGATGGTGTACACTGAAAAACTTGGTACTTGTTTGTCATCCTGTCCTGCTCCAGCTTGTTACCCAGGAAGATGTGCTCAATCTGCTCCTCGCCCCCAAAGAACAAGTTCGAATGTGCTGTTGAGTTGCGAAGCACTCGGAGCACATCACATACCATAACGTTCTTGCCCACTATGTTCATTGCATTTTTCCATTGCACCGGGCCAGCGTCAAAGTCCTCAACGTTCGCCACCATCCAATAGTCTTTGTCCGAACAGTATCCGCTTCTGCAAAATGGCCTGTCGAGTTCCAAGGTACTGCGAATTCTCTTCTTACTAGATACTTCGGCACGTCCTGCGCCGCTTGTCCCATTTACACGTTCGTACGGAATGAGGAAGCCGGATGCCAAACGCATCAGCGTATAGCTGACGAGGAGATCGGCGCCCAGAGCAAACGGGCGGAATGCCACGTCTAATTGTGCAACCCGCTTTGGAAAGTCGACCGTGAAATTTTGGTAGTTACTCATCGTCTCCCAGCGCTTCTGACGAATCCACCTAGGGTTCGCCAAACATTGTTTATATGGATCGGCATAATATCCCCACTCATTTATTATACGATATCCATTTGACTCATATTAAGGATTACGGGATGTAACATAGCATAATATTGAAAAATATAAAAATTGAGACTTCAGGAAGGCTTATACTATATCAGACTAAAAAACTGAAGACCACCGGAGTTGCCATCCTACCTTTCTTTTGATAATCAACAAATATTTTCTGCAATATTTATATGCTGATTAGGTTTGGTGCTACCTACTTATCAATAATATTTGGCAGTCGTCTGAGGTGATGATAACTGGTTGAAAGGTGCAACATTTGCTTAACCTGTAATTCCGGCCCGTAGGGATTGGCGTGAAAATTGCACCAAAGGAGCGTAGCGACGACTTGCAATTTTCATGACAAAAGGAATTATCAGGTTGAAGCAGTTGTTAGCCATTTTCTATTTCAACAAGTGTTTCTATAAGCGCATGATCTGACGTATATTTTATTGATTCTAGATAATTTGATTCTGAACACAATATTTTCCATTCTTTCTTACAATATATAAAATCATATCTTTTTTTCTTCCCTCCAGTTATATGAGAATAACCAGTTTCAATTTTCTCATCCTTACTCCGACAGTATTGCTTATATGAATCGACTAAGTTATGTATTTTTTCTTTTCCAAAAAGTAGATTTGCCATCTTACCTTTATCTCTATTATCAAAACATTCAATCTCATCATCATTAAATGAGTCAATTTTTGGTTCATTTGCATCACATGATATAATGTCTACATTATTCTCAGATAAAAATGATGCTATTGATGCAAAATTACTTGATTTTGCTTTCTTGTAATCAACACCTGTTAATGAGTGAAAATTCAAATTGCAAATTAGTATTCCCCCGATGTCTATTGCGGAGTAAAGTGTCCTCTCAGGAAATATCGAGCTGTTTATTAATTGTGAAGTTACTATCTCACCTACATTTACTAATGTCATTACACCCATATGCCTGTTTTTACCTTCATATTTTCCTGGTTTTCGAAAGTTTAAACTATATAAGCTATCAATTTTTAATGATTCGCATATTTTCTGGTAATTATTCATGCTGACTTCTTGCAAATTGATTATTGCACTTTCTTGTATTTTCAAATTCAAATATTCAATAATTTTATCAACATTCGAATTGATCTTTATATTCCACTGAATTAATTGTAATTTCATATTTCCTCGGCCCGAAGGGTCTGGCTAACAATTAATATACCCACCGGGTATTTTCCGAAATTTGCTGCAATCCTACTTCATTTAAGGCAAAATGAAAAGAAAAAAACGTAATTAAATCAGATATAATAAATTTGGGCACCGGGCATTTGCTGCTTATTATCGTGATATGCCCGGTGGGTATATCATGGTAAATTTGTCCGACGTAAAGAAAACTGACATTAATGAATATCGCTTGAAAGGTGGCATTATTTTCAATGTTGACGTTGTGTGGATTACAGGAAGCAAGACTTGACACTAAATTATTAGGCCAAGTCTCCTGCGGAGCGATAAACTTAAGATTTGTCTTCCAGTACGATTAAGGCATCGGCGACCACCGGTTCGGCGCCGTTGATGATAATCGGA
>JAGOMJ010000030.1 GCA_017993615.1 Smithella sp.
GTGATGGTGGCGTTCTGAAAACCCTTCTCGGCAAAGATGCGCAGAGCGGCATCCATAATGCGGTCTTTTCGGGTCTTGGGTCTGTTCTTGTCTGTCATGATCATTTCCTCCCGCGAGAGTGATTTTAAGATACATATTCATAGTCGCACTGTCAAGAATTATTTTATTTCAGAGCGTGGCTATGAAATAAAATAGAAATATCATAGTATGTCACGATGATATCCATTGATAAAAACGGGAAGGATCGGAATAATGCTTAAGGGAATTAGATAATTCCGCGAATGTATGATGAAGGCTTCACAAGGAGATGAACGGCTTTGAGAGATTTAAGGCCTGATTTTACGCATTGTTCTGTTGAGTCTTTTTGACTCAACCATCCTCAAGGATATCCGAATTAGAATATTTTATAGCTTCAATTTGTTTAGAACAATTTCAGCCAAATCCTTTTCCGGCGCATCGCCGTAATCAACCGAATTGCCGGCAATGATAATCCATCTGCGGGCAAGATTCCTGAAATCCGGCTTATCCGCGCAGGCGCTCAGACAGCCACAAACGAGAATACCGATGTCCCATTGAGTTGGAGATTGATCCGTTGCAAGAGTGAACTCAGCCGACAGCCGTCTTTGGATGTCCTGAACGAGTTGTGCTCTATTGATGACGGGATTGCACCCGCCGCAGTATTTAAATCCAATCAACTTTCTTTCTGATATTTTGCAGTTCATCAAGGCAAGCCCGGTCAATCCTTGATGCCGGCTATTTCTTTGGCCAGTTTCTTTTTGTGTTCCAGATTGCCCTGGCGGGCAATCATGATGCGCTGAGCCTGCGGAGAACCGGCGCCGTGCATGGATTCTGTTCGGTAGCCGACGGCGGCAGTGCCCAGTGTGATATTTTCCACCAGCCGCATAATTCGGCATCGGTCTTCAGTCGGCACGGAAGCGATTCCTTTGAAATATTTTTCGACTATTTTGCCGATTTCCGGATGACGCAGATCCTTTTCCGAGGCCATGGTCACCATCAATCCTCCGGTGATATCTTCCGCGAGTCGGGCGATTTCGTAGGGAAATCTGGTCACGTTTTGCTTGCAGACATTGGCCAGCAGCAGATCGATCAGGTACGTTCCGGAAGCGGTCCTGTGCCCCTGCGCAGAGCAGGCGATGCCGCAGGAGAAAAGGGTTTCGTTCAAATGTGTCATTTCAATGAGCTTGTCTTTGACGTGAGAGGCTTTGGCCGCGCCGTTGTAATCGGCCGCCAGTGCCGCCGCGCCGATCAGCACGTCGCCCACGCCGACCTTGCAGCCGCCGTAGCTCTGACGATGGTAGCCGGCAAAGCGCTCCACCAGGAGTCCGCTGAATTCATATTCCCCGCACATGAAGACATTTTCCCAGGGAACGAATAAATTGTCAAAAACCATCAAGGCTTCATGACCGCCGAATTGCCGGTTGCCGACATCTATTTCACAGCCTTCGAGTTTGCGCGTGTCGCAGGATTGCCGGCCGTAGATGTAGGAAATGCCGTCCGCGTCTGCGGGCGCGACAAAGGAAAGCGCGTAATCGGCGTCGTCTTTGGTCATGGCGATGGTCGGCATCACCAGAATCCAGTGAGAGTTGACGGCTCCGGTCTGGTGGGCCTTGGCGCCGCGCACGATAATGCCGTCTTTTCTTTTTTCCACAACATGGGTGTACAAATCAGGATCGGTCTGACGGCTGGGCGGCAGACTGCGGTCGCCTTTCGGATCGGTCATGGCGCCGTCGACAACAAGATCTTCTTCCTGCACCATTTTAAGAAACCTGATAAATCGATCATGGTATTGCGTGCCGAGTTTCTTATCCATTTCGAACGTGACGCTGTCCACGGCATTGATGGCATCCATGCCGACACAGCGCTGGAAACAGGCGCCGGTTTTTTGTCCCAGCAGCCGCTGCATTTTTACTTTTTTGATCAGGTCTTCCGTGCTTTGATGCAGATGGCAGAAACGGTTTATCTTTTCTCCGGTCAGATGAGATTTCGCCGTCATCAGATCTTCATGCTCGGGGCTTTGAGCCAGGGCGTACGTCATTTTTACGGAATTCATGGAAGGCCTGATGATTGGATGATCGGCGGGGCATTTCACCTGTTCACCCAAAAGGTAGACTTTCAGATTCATTTTACGCAGGCTTTCTTCGTATTGATCAGCGGTTTTCAATCCCATTTCAGACCTCCTCGGGCATGAACAAATTTTGTTTTGAAAAATTCACAGGACAATTTTCATTAAGTTAATACTTTGTTAGATAAATTTCAAGGCCATTCGGATGCGTATTATATCATGTTCCGCCAAAGTGATAATGTCCTATTCCACCAAAGTAGAAATGTCCTAAGATAAAGCCGTAATTGTTTCCTGCAAGGGGGGAGGTAATTATGGCTGAAAGGGACATGGTGGTCATGAGTTTAGGAGAATTAAAGCGTCTGAAGTTGATCCAGTCGGCGATAGACAGACAAATCAGTCAGAAGCAAGTATCCGGCATATTAAGACTCAGTGAGCGTCAGATCAGGCGGTTAGTGAGGGCCGTTCGCGAGGAAGGCGATAAGGGTATTATAAATAGATCCCGTGGTCGGCCATCAAACCGCGGATTATCCGCTGGGACAAAAGAGAACGTCATCGCTCTATACAAGGAGAAGTATTCTGATTTTGGACCCACTTTTGCGACGGAGAAGCTATGGGAGCGAGATGGTATCCGATTAAGCGATGAGACACTGCGGAATTGGCTGATAGGGGCCGGTTTGTGGAAGAAGCATCGCAAGCGATCAGCATACAGGCAATGGCGTCCAAGGCGATCCTGTTTTGGAGAAATGGTTCAAATGGACGGGTCCCATCATGACTGGTTGGAAGGTCGAGGTCCCAAGCTGGTATTAATGGGCTATATCGATGATGCCACGAATACAATCTATGCAAAATTTTATGATTATGAAGGGACCTTGCCGGCCATGGACAGCTTCAAGGGTTATGTCAAGAAGTACGGTCTTCCCATGAGCGTTTATCTTGATCGTCACACGACCTACAAGTCTTCCAGGAAACCTACGGAATGGGATGAAGCAAGTGATCTAAAGTTTCTCAGTCAGTTTGAGAGGGTCCTTAAAGAGCTTGGCGTGGAAGTCATTCATGCTTTGTCTCCGCAGGCGAAAGGAAGGGTGGAGCGGCTCTTTGGAGTCCTTCAGGATCGGCTGGTCAAGGAGATGAGGCTCCACGGCATCAAGACAAAAGATGAAGCCAATGGGTTTCTGGAAACGTACTTGCCCCAATATAATGAAAAATTCAGAGTGTGTCCGGCCAATGAGACGGATGTTCATGTCAGACCTCCTCGTCATTTTAACTGGGACAAATATCTCTGTATCAAAGACCAAAGGACGATCCGTAATGATCACACCATTGCCTACAACAGAAAGCTTTATCAATTAGAGGAGAACGATAGTAAAAAGGTCCATATTGAAAAGAGAAGAGATGGTTCTCTTCTCATCATCAGCAAGGGCAGAGCTTTAAAATACAAAGAAATAACCGAAAGACCCAAACAGATGGTGGCTGTTAAGAAAGACCTGAGAGCATATAACCGGCCCCCTAAACCATCAAAAGATCATCCATGGAAGCAAAGGTGGAAAACCTGGGGGACAACGCCAACTGTTTTATGAGAACGATATTGATATCTATATTTTTTCTTCTAATAGGACATTTCTATTTTGGTAAAAATAGGACATTTCTAAATTGGCTGGACAACGCGTATTATATCCTTGACATACGATGGGGGACTTCTTATACTCCAACGACTCGCGATTGGGTTATTCCGGTTGCGGGCTGGGCTTATGCTGTTGAAATAGTTTAATATTATAGCCTTTGCGGCCGTAATTTTTACATTTTGAAAAAGAGAGGTAAAACATATGTCTATCATGAACTGGACCAAAGATGAAACCGTCGCCATTATAACCATGACCAATGGTGAAAACAGACAAAATCTGACATTTGCCAAGACATTGAATGCGATGCTTGACGAAATAATCGCGGATAAAACCATAACCGCTCTGATTATTACTTCTAATGACCCAAAGAATTTTTCGCAGGGCATCGATGTTGAATGGATCATGGGGCAGATGCAGAAAAATGAACATCAGCCGGTAACGGATTTCATCAACGAAATGGATGTGGTTTTTAAAAAATTGCTTCTTTATCCGATCCCGGTCATTGCAGCCATCAACGGACATGCTTTCGGCAATGGTTCGATTATCGCCTGCGCCTGCGATTTCCGATTCATGCGCTCCGACAAAGGATTCTTCTGCTTTCCCGAAGTCAACATCAGCATCCCCTTCCGCTGGGGGATGAACGCTTTTGTTAAAAAGGCCATCCCGATCCACTTGTTGTCGCAGATGCAGTTGACCGGTAATCGTTTCACCGCGCCGGAACTGGAGAAGCACAACATTATTGTGAAGGCCTGCGCCAACCAGGAAGAATTAATGTCCTCCGCGATAGCTTTTGCCAAGACTTTCCAGAAAAAACGGACAATTTTCGGCGAACTGAAAAGGAGGCTGTACGCCGATATCATCAAAGTTCTGGATGATGACTTTATGCCTCCGACTTCCAAGATTACTTCGCTGGTGATGATGGATTAGCATTGAACAAAAGTTATGACCATTTAAAGAGGTACAAAAAATGAAAACAGCGATTACCGAAATGTTCAGCGTCAAATATCCGATTATCTGCGGAGCCATGATGTGGCTTTGCAGGCCCGTACTGTGCGCTGCCATATCCAATGCCGGCGGGCTGGGCAATCTGACGGCCGGAAATTACCCCACGGAAGACGAATTCCGTGATGCCATTCGGCAGACACGAAAACTGACGGATAAACCTTTTATGGTAAATGTTACTATTCTGCCGTCAGTCCATGTAACAGCGGAACATCACAAAATGTATTTAAGAGTGTGTGCTGAAGAAAAAGTCGCCGGTCTGGAGATATCCGGAACCCCGTTGGATAAGGCGGTGGGCAAGGAATTTATAGACATTCTGAAAAAAGCCGGTGTGAAATTATTCCACAAGGTCGGATCGGTGCGCCATGCCGTGCACGCCGAGAAGACCGGCTACGACGGCATTTACGCCGCCGGTATTGAAGAAGGCGGACATCCTCTCAATGACGATGTCACCACCATGGTGCTGACGCCGCGTATTGCCGAAACCGTGAAAATTCCGGTGGTAACGGTCGGCGGTGTCGCTGACGGACGAACCCTTGCCGCGGCACTGGCTCTCGGCGCCCAGGGCGTGATGATGGCGACCCGTTTTGTTGCCACCAAAGAATGCGAAGTTCACGACAATATCAAGCAGGAAATTATCCAGCGTCAGGAATTCGAAACAGCGCTGATCTGCAAATCGATCGGCCTACAGGGCCGGGCCATCAGAAACAAACTGGTGGAGGATGTTCTGGCCGTGGAATCGACGGGCGGCGGACTGGAAAAACTGATTCCGCTGATTGCCGGAGAGCGCGTCAAAAAGGCCTGGGAGTTTGGAGATGTGGACAGCGCTCCAATGATGATGGGACAATCGGTTGGACTGGTCAAGGATATTCCCACCTGCAAGGAGCTTATGGAAAGACTGGTTGCCGAGGCCCAAGCCGATATTGAGCGCGTTAGAAATATTTTTTAAAAATATGTTTGCTCATTAGAAATGATGGATAGAACTCTGATGTCCGTTTCCGGGAAAGTCTGAATGTCTGGTGTGACAACAAAGGAAACAGCGCTCGCTACAAAGCTTTCAAAACCGGAACCGCGGGATGAAACCGTTCCGGGCAGCAACGCCCACGGCCGCTTTGTGTCGCGGGAAATCATTGCCCTGATGGGGAAAGACGACATCACCAGCGTTTCCCTCGGCGATCACATTGAAAAAACAATGACCATCCTTTTTGCGGATATCAGAGGGTTTACCTCTCTTTCCGAAGAAATGCCCCCCCGGGAAAATTTCACGTTTATTAATGCCTACATGAAGTGCATGAATCCGGTGATCGCGCGTCACGGCGGTATCATCAACAAATACATCGGAGACGCGATCATGGCGCTTTTCCCCGCCGATGCCGACGACGCGGTGAAATGTGCGATCGGTATGCTCAGACAACTGGTCGCCTTTAACCGCTCGATTAAAAAAACAGGTTCTTCCCGTATCAAGATCGGCATCGGATTGAATACCGGCCTGATGATGCTCGGCATTGTCGGCGGCGAGCATTTTATGGAAACAACCGTCATCAGCGACGCAGTCAATCTGGCGTCCCGCATCGAGTCCATGACGAAAGATTACAATGTCCCTTTTCTGATCAGCGAGCACACCTATTACAGTTTGTTCGGCGCATCTGAACACAATACACGTTTTGTCGACCGCGTTCGGGTGAAGGGGAAGGCACAATGCCAGTCGGTTTATGAAGTCTTTGACGCCGATCCGAAATCTTTACGCACGGCTAAGCAAAAAACAAAAGCCGATTTTGAAGAAGCGCTGGCCTTTTATCATTTCAAAGATGTTCCCAAGGCGACGAAGCTGCTGGAAAAGCTTCTGCGACGGGTGCCCGGGGATACTGTGGCAAAGGTTTATCATGAACGTTGCCTCCGTTTTTTGAAAACAGGCATTCATGAAAGCAGCGGGGAATTTGACCTGGCTATTTCATGGAATAAATCGATGGCGATAGATCACTCCCTCATCGATGAGCAGCACCGTGACCTGTTTATTCACACCCGGGAGTTTGTGGAAGCGGTGAAGACAAGCAAAAATTATTCGCAGCTCCGCAATGTCCTTGAGTTTATGGATAAATACATTCAGGTTCATTTCCGAACCGAAGAACGTTTAATGGCGCAAAAAAACTATCCCTTTTTGCAGATGCAAGTCGATCAACACCGGCGCTTTTCGAGGTACTTCGACGGACTGAGAAATGAAATAAAAAGAAATTTTGAAACTAACAGGATTTTTATTCTTTTCCGCATTCAGGTGCTGATCGTTGACTGGCTTATTAATCATACCAGCAAGCTCGACCTGCATTTCGGCAAATTCCTGCGTTACCGGAAAGGTCGTGGACTGAAGAGCCTGTCTTAAGAGCAGACGGAAATCACCGTCAATCAGATAAACGCAATTTCCGTTGCGGCGGAAGAGACAACAAAACAACGTTCGTTATTGGAGTTTGCATCGGCCGGAACGAGAAAGAACCCGGGACGGTTGGGCTGATAGCCGTTGGTTGTGCCGACCATTAATTCCCCGTCTTTAAAAATGACCTTTATTTTTCGTCCCGCCAAGGGTCGGGAAGGGTCGAACTCTTTTTGCTCGTGATAACTTGGATTGCCGTCATAATCTTTAACATAGAATAAACCTTTTAGACCGTCCATCTTCAATGTCAACGGTCTGTTGTCTTCCTGAGCCGCTCTCTCAAACAGATGAAAAAGTTCCTTATTGGGGGAAAAATCGTTGGTAATGCCTTTAAACAAATTGCCGTCCTGGTAATGTGCCACGATTTTATTTTGAGTCATTGTTTTCTCCTTACGATTATAAAGGGATAGCCGTCATTTAAAACTGCCGTCTGATTTCACCGGCGATCACATACCATTTTTGCACGCCATTTTCGAGCCGGAAATAGTGCAGAAGATAGGCAGCGGATAGAATCAGCAGGATAACAAAAAGTAGAATAACGGAAAGGGAAGGTCTGATAACGGCGAATCCGAAAATCATCATTGTGAAAAGGCAAACGAAGAGCATCACAATTAAATGGACCAGGCGTTCATGCTGTATCCATTTGATCTGTTTGTCGTGGTAGGCGAGAAGCTCCTTTAATTTTTCGGCATCGGGATTTTGCTCCAGAATGCCTTTTACGTAATTTTCATGATTTTTCATGTAAGAAATCATTGCCAATCCCGCAAATATTTTTATGAATATTAACATATTTTAATGAAAATACAGATATCTTTTTTAAGATTGCCGTAAATTAATGCGGAAGAATCGATACTTATAAAATTCGTTTGCCACAATCTCCCTGTAATGTTATGTATCCCCCGTAAGGGCAGATCACAAGGAGGAAGGAAGATGGTAAATAAGGTTATCTTGATTGGAAGATTGGGCAAGGATCCGGAGGTTCGCTACACGCCTGATGGGACGATGGTTACCAACTTCAATTTGGCCACCGACGAGCAGAGAAAAGATAAAAACGGCGAAAAAATTCAAAAAACAGAATGGCATAAAATTGTAACATGGGGAAAACTGGCTGAAATCTGCGGTAATTATCTGGTGAAAGGGAAGCTCGTTTATGTGGAAGGTCGCATTCAAACGCGTTCCTGGGAAGACAAGGAAGGCGTCAAACGTTATACGACAGAAATTATTGCCAGTGATATGAGGATGCTCGATTCCAAAGGACAAACCAAATCCGGAGAGACTTCTTTTGATGCTGATGCCGCTAATGTGAATGACGGCAGCGTGCCGTTGGACGACGTGCCCTTTTAATATGCGGTAATTTATGAAAAAGAACCGTTTGGAAAGTTAATGCACGATCCTTCTCCATCCTATACTTTTTAAATTTTCTGCGCATATCTTTTCAAAAAACCGACGGGGATAATGTTTTTTTATGCTTATTGCCCGCCATAGGAAAAATTATGAAAAATATCAATGTGTTGATGATACAACCGAAGACGCCGCAAACTTTTTGGAGCCATGACCATACCATTAAGGCTCTTGGATTCAAAGCCACCATGCCGCCACTGGGATTGCTGACGGTAGCTGCCATGCTTCCCCAAAACTTCAACGTTAAATTAGTGGATCTCAATATTGAAGATCTGGACATGCGGGATGTGGATAAAAGTGACATGGTTTTTCTAACCGGTATGATCGTCAACAGAGAGTCTTTTATGGAAATGGTCCATATATGCCAAAAAAAAGGCAAGATCGTTGTTGCCGGAGGTCCTTTTGTCCAATCGGTTTACGGCACGAAGGGAAGCAATGACCTCGAAATAAGCAAGATCGATCACCTGATTTTATATGAAGCGGAAAACAATCTTCCGCAATTCCTTGATGATTACGTACAGGGCAAAGCGAAGAGAGTTTACGATAACAATGAAAAACCTTCCCTCACACAGACCCCGATTCCCCGCTTTGATTTAATACGTCCGAGGGATTATGTCTCCATGGCCCTTCAGTTTTCCAGAGGCTGTCCTTTCAATTGCGAATTTTGTGATATCATTCAGATGTTCGGCCACATCCCCAGAACCAAGACACCAGAGCAATTTATGGGAGAAGTTGAGGCGCTTTATTCAACCGGATATCGCGGGCGTCTTTTTGTTGTGGATGACAACTTCATCGCCAATAGAAAAAAAGTTAAAGAATTGCTCAGATTGCTGGCTGCGTGGCAGGAGGAGCGTAAATATCCCTTTCTGCTGTTTACCGAAGCCAGTATCGACCTTGCGAAGGATGATGAACTGCTGGGGCTGATGAGAAGGTCGGGGTTCACCTCCGTTTTTATCGGGATTGAGTCTCCCGATGAGAAGACGCTCCGTGCCACTAATAAGAATCAAAACGTGACCTGCGACATGAATGCTGCCATAGCAAAGGTGCAGAAAGCAGGCATAGAAGTTATGGGAGGATTTATCCTGGGATTCGATACCGATGCGGACGACATATTCGACAGCCAGTTGGAATTTATCCGGAAGAACAGCATTGTCCAGAGCATGGTGGGTCTTCTTGCCGCCATGCCGCATACCGATTTGTACAATCGGTTGGAGCGGGAAGGAAGGCTTGTCCTTGGTGTTAATCATAGCGGAAATAATGTTGATACCGACCTCAACTTCATTCCTAAAATGCCGGTGAAGCAGCTTATTGAAGGCTACAGAAGAGTCATCAAAGAAACCTACTCGCCCCGTAATTATTTCGCCCGCGCGTCAACGCTTTTGAAAAAATTTCCGGATATGAGGATGTCAAAACTGAAGTACGCGGAACCGTGGTTAAAAAAATTATATATGTCCAAAATGACCAGTCATCCGAATAAGTCAAAGATAGTCTTTGAAATTATGAAGCTTGTATTTAAACCTTTCGGCATTTATGGATTGGTTTTTATCATCAAATCGTTACGATTCGGATTGCTTTCCATGCCCGTCGCGATCGAACTGACTTTCCGCGGCCTCCATTACATGAGCGTCGCCAGAGAAATTGAAAACGCGGCTGATTAACGGTCTGAAGCAGCAACGGTAAAAAAAGACCCTGTATCCGGAAGGCGTGCCGGATCATCAGCCGTGGTTTCAGGGCGGGACGCCCGGTGAATGAACAAAAAATGTCCTTGCCCGTTTGGTACGGTTTTCTTTGCCGATTGTCACCCTTAGGATTTTCTTGACCCTTACGAAATTCATTTATATATTCAGACAATAAACCCTAACGACTTTTCAATGCGGAGCCCTCACATGAAACGAATGATTCCTCTGTTTCTTTTACTGGTCTGCATGACGCTTGCCGGTTGTGCCGGTGTCAAGGTGTCGTTTGTCGGCAGCGGCGACTACATGTCGCTTCGCCGTGGTGACATCCTGACGACCGGTGAATTGAGCACCTACACGGGCGCCTCTTTGCAGGTGGTCGGTATCGATAAGAAAGTATGTGACAAGGACGCTTCCGGATGCCGCAAGGCGTTGATGGAAACCATCGGGTTACACAGTGAGAATCGTTTATCGGCGCTGGCTGAACTCTGGCTGAAAGACGCCATGGAGCTCGAAAAGCAATTCATCGAAAGCGGACATATCGAAGCGACCCTGAATGCTTACCTGGAAACCGCGAGATACTCCTATGCCTATCTTTTTCTGACAAAACGCACGCCCAATATGCGGGCGCTGGAGGATCGACAGACACAGGTTCGGGACTATTACAACTATGCCGTTGAAAAAACTCTGACAACCTTATTTGAATATTATCGTAAACGTCTGCCGCCCGATTTTAATTTTGAGAAGGATACGCATTTTGAATCGGGACAATGGCACATCACCATTCGAAATGAGGACCTGCGTTTGGCTGAAGAGCACATTTTTCCGGAGGATTTAATTCCCGCATCTTCACTGTCGTTTGCCGGTCTTCGCAATCAATATCGCCGGGACGGCTTGGGGGCGGAACTGGTGGCCGTGACCTCCACTCGCGTCGTTAGCCGGCAAAGCGCAGAAATGCCCTTCAGTGAAACGCCCTTTCCTCCGGTTACTGCTGTGATGAGTTTTCCGGGGAACACCTGGATGGACGTGTTGAAAACCAACGAGGTGGTCATCACGGGGTACGATCCTTACAGCCGCGAGTCGTTCAAGCTGGTCGGCAAGGAGGTGCCGCTGGCGGCCAATTTCACGTCCGGTTACGGACTGTGGCTTGCCCGATCCGGCTTTGCCGCTCAGTCTCTTCTGACGCTTATCGGGAAAGGCGATGTGCTGGAGATGCCGCGCGTTTATCTCATGCAGCCATACAATCCCCAACGCCACATCGTTATCATGCTGCACGGTCTGGCCAGCAGCCCGGAAGCGTGGATCAATCTGGCCAACGAGGTGTTGGGCGACGAGACTCTGAGGAAAAATTTTCAGATCTGGCAGGTGTATTATCCGACCAATCTGCCCATTGCGTTTAACCATTATGAAATCAGCAAGGCCATCACACAGACCCTGAAACATTTTGATCCCGAAGGAAAAGCGCGGGCGTCTCAGAAAATTTTACTGATTGGACACAGTATGGGCGGGATTCTATCCCGGTTGATGGTTTCTTCCTCTGGAGACCGGTTGTGGGGTGCATTGCTTAAAAAATATCCTCTTGAAGGGAGACGGCTCGAGCGTGTCCGGAGAGAGCTGGGACCCTATATGAGTTTTGAACCGCTGCCTCAGATCAGCCGGGCGATCTTTGTCGCCGCGCCGCACAAGGGGACGCCTGTCGCGGAAATAGCGCTTGTCCGCTGGATAGCCAATTTCATCAAACTGCCTTTCTCTGTGCTGGGCAGGTTCAGGGAAGTGGCACAACTGCTGGTCGATCCCGGTTCCGCCAATCCCGTCTCGCTGACCCGGTCATTCAACAGCATCGACAATCTCAGTAACCGCGACCCCTTCATTCAGCTGACCTCCACGTTGCCGGTTTCATCCCGGGTGCGTTACCATTCCATTATCGGTAATAACACTCCGAAGAAGCCTTTAGCCGAATCCAGTGACAGTGTGGTGCCTTATTCCAGCTCGCACCTTGAGGGTGCCGTCTCGGAAAAGGTGATTGCTTCCGGACATAGCGTGCAGGAAATGCCGGACGCTATCATCGAGATCCGCCGGATCATGCATCTGCACCTGAAAGAATAAAAAAACATCGGCAAGACCTGTTGAAAATAGTTTTGCGATGACCTTGCCTGGTCTCCCGCCGCGGCCGGTTGGACGTGTTATCTGGATGATGCATCCCGACCCGCGATGAAAAAAATCCCGATGACAGGGCGTTAATTTTTTTAAATAAATTTTCGGTTTTCCCTGCTAAATCGCTTCAATGGTTGATGTCGGTTTGGACGTGATGTTGTAGGTGACGCTGACCACGTCCGGGATCTCGTTTGTGATTTTCGCGGCGATGCCTTCCAGAATAGCATAGGACAGTCTGGTCGGCCGTGCGGTGCGTGCGTCAAGGCTGTTCCAGCACCGGATTTCAATCTGATTGCCGAATACGCGTTTGTTGTTGCGCATGCCGGTGACGCGATCTTCATGCAAAATGGCCAAATACTGAAACGCCTTGACATCTTTCAGCGCCGCTTCGGTGATCGCGGTTGCTTTTTTGACCAGAGCGATTCTGGCCGGTGTGACTTCGCCGATAATCCTGGCTGCCAGCGCCGGTCCGGGGAAGGGGATTCTTGCAAACATGTCTTCCGGCAGACCCAGCCCTCGGCCGACTTTCCGGACGCCGTCCTTGCGCAGTTCAATGAGCGGTTCCAGAATTTTGTAGCCGAAAGCTTTTTGCGGATCGATACCCAATTGCTCGAAAACGTTGTGCTGTCTTTTGATGCCCGCTACGGTTTCATCCACGTCCGTCAGAATGGTCCCCTGCAACAGGTATCTGGCTTTGCTCTTGACGACCAGCTTGCCGAAAACGTTTTTATAAAAGGTTTGCGTAAGGGCTTCTCTTTTTTCTTCCGGATCGGTCAGCCCCTTGAGAGCCGAGAAAAACGCTCTGGACGCGTCGAAAACGTCGACCTGAATCCCAAGCTTTTTAAAGGCCGCCGCCACTTTGGCCGGCTCATTTTCCCGCATAATGCCGTTGTCAATGATATACGTTTTCAGGCGTTTACCCAGCGCTTTATGTCCCAGGGCCGTCACGACCGCGGAATCGACGCCTCCCGACAGGGCGTTGATGGCGAATCCATCGCCCACGGCCTGCCGGATGTCCCGTACTTTATCGTCGATAAATTTATTTACGTTCATATTTTTTGCCTTTATTTCTTTCATCTTGATCATGGCGACTCCTTTGAGGATAGAATTATAATGCAAAATTCTTTAAACGAAATCGCGCCGGGTTTCAAGTAATAAAGCATAAGAAGAAAAAATAGTTTCCTAGGCTGCGACGGCTTTAGCTTTTTGGCGTTCTGAAAAAACTCTCCACCCGTGAAAAACAATCATAATCGTCCACACTATTAATGGAAATTTAAACCAGAGATATTGGGGGTATAAGTCGAAATTAATGAAAATCAAAAAAGCATTGATGATCAGAAATGAAAAAAGATGATAATAGAATCCCTTGTGAGCCTTTATTAAAGACGAAAAGACACTGAACGCGTGATATGAAAGGGCTACGGCCCACCCAGCAAGAGGCCACTTGGCCCAGAAATATTCAGGCGACGTATCAAGATTGATCCAGACCAATACAGCATTGACCGCAGCAAACGCTGCTAAATGATACCCTAATCCGATTTTTGCTCTTCTGCTTGTCATACAAATCTCCTCTCCTATTTTTTTGCGACTGTTGTCAGACATGCATCAAAGTCGTGCCTGCGATCCGTGTCCGAGAAAATCCTTATTTCTTTAATCCTGAGACCAGTTCCTCGACTTTCCCGTTAACGGCCTTAATGGTGTCATATACGTGTTTCCGTTTTCCGCCTTCCGCAAAACCGCTGCGGGAAACACCTTTTACGTTCTCGGCAATGCTTTTGTGAATGCTTTCAGTTGTTGAAACCACGTCATCAATGCAACCGAAAACCAATTTGACGATAGCGTGCTTCTCTTTCATAAGACCTCCTTTTTAAAATCATTAACCGCAGGCCGGCATCATCGTGCCGAGCTCGATGATGCAAATCCTTTTCTCCGACCGGCAAATGTAATATACACACAGCAATTATAATTGTCAATAAAAAAAGCAAAATAAATAGCAACAATTATAACTATAAAATATGGCTATTTATATTGACAAGATATGAGTATTATATTATAGCAATAATAAAAATTCAGAACATGGGTTCAGGGAGGCATGATGGCTATTATAAGGAAAGAGCTAAAGGAAAAATCAAAAAACGTATTGTTGCGGGTCAGCATACCGGCGCCGCTGATGGCTGAAATCAAGAAGATCAAAAAACTCTGCAGGGATACGGGTTTCTATTTTGATATCAAACCCGATGTCATCAGCGCAGTTGAACAAGCCGTTGAAGAAGCGAAGGCATTAATCCAGAAAGAGAAAAAATCCAGATAGATCAATACGCACCGGTGACCGGAATTAAGACGAGTGACAAGCACAACGATGGAAAATCTTAAAAAAGGCAAGAAAGCGCTGGTTGTCGAAGGCGGCGGCATGCGAGGCGTTTTTGCCGCGGGAGTTCTCAACGCCTTCGGCAGCGGGGGATTCGATCCGTTCGATATGTATCTGGGCGTTTCCGCCGGCGCCTGCAATCTTGCCTCGCATCTGGCCGGCCAGAACGACAGAAATTATGACATCATCAAACGCTATTCCATAGACGGCCGGTTCATCAATCTGGGAAGATTTCTGCGCGGCGGACACCTGATGGATCTGGACTGGCTGTGGGACGTTACCATCAGCGAATATCGTCTGGACCTGAAGAAACTATTCGGGCGATTAAAAGAACGAGAGAAAGAATACATCATTGCGGTAACATCTGTCGCGACGGGAAAATCAGCGTATCTCGAACCGGATGAGGACACGCTGGAACATTATCTGAAAGTGTCCAGCTCGCTGCCGATATTTTATAGAAATTTTCTGGAGGTCCATTCCGAAAAAATGACGGACGGCGGCGTTACGGATTCTCTGCCGGTGCAAGAAGCCATCCGGCGCAGGGCAACCCAGATAACGGTTATCAGAACCAGGCCGTCGCAATACATCAAGAAAAAGAGTATGTTTTCCATGTGCTATCCTATTATTTTCAGGGATTATCCGCTGTTTGCGCAAGCGATGAAAAAAAGACCTGGGAATTACATGGAATCGGTGCGTTTAATCAGACATCCACCGGCGGGAGTGCGCGTTTTTGAAATAGCGCCGCCCCCGGACATCGATGTCGGCAGGATGACGACCGATATCAAACGTCTTCGCGCCGCCTATCAAAGCGGCAGAGATCACGGCAGAAAATTTATGGACGCGCATGCGCCTTGAAAATTGCCCGATCAGACCGTCTGACAAATTATCAGGACATCGGAAATCGTAAACCTGAACAAAGCAAAGACTTGATCTCCATAAGCCTTCACCGGACGGATGAACATTTATAATGTAATGAACGTGCGGATGGCCGGTTAAAGAGCCTTTTGCTTGTTATTTATTTTTATTCTCAACTCCTTGAATTTCTTCATTTAAAATTTTCTTCCGTCTCTTGACTTTATCTATATATTGTGGTTAATAAATCAAATTCATACAATATATAGTATCTTTTTCTTTATCTCTTTCGATATTTATGAGGAATCGCTTTATGGAACAGAAACATCTCGCCCCCTTTACTCCGGAATTGACGCAGAATGCTTTAACCGTTCTGGAACGACGATATCTTAAACGCGACAAATCGGGAAAAATTCTTGAGACGCCCTCGGAAATGTTTTATCGCGTGGCGGACACGATAGCCGCCGCTGACAAGAAATTTAACAAGAAGGCGGATACGCGTAAACGCGCCGAAGAATTTTACGCCATGATGGCCTCTCTGGAATTTCTGCCCAATTCGCCGACCTTAATGAATGCCGGACGCGAACTGGGACAATTGTCCGCCTGCTTTGTTCTGCCGGTGGGCGATTCCATGGATGAAATTTTCGACGCCGTGAAGTTCACCGCACTGATTCATAAATCAGGCGGCGGCACCGGATTTGCTTTTTCACGCCTGCGGCCCGCCAATGATGTCGTTTTAACGACAACCGGTATTTCCAGCGGCCCGATTTCATTTATGCGTGTTTTTGACGTAGCGACGGAAACCATCAAACAGGGCGGCACCCGGCGCGGCGCCAATATGGGCATTCTGCGGGTGGATCATCCGGATATCATGGATTTCATCATGTGCAAGGCCGACAAAAAACAATTGAACAATTTCAACATTTCCGTCGGTCTGACCGAAGCCTTTATGACGGCCGTTGAAAGAGACGAAAATTATGACCTGATCAATCCGCGGGATAAGCAGGTCACCGGACACCTCAATGCGCGCAAAGTTTTCAACAGGATTATCAATCAAGCCTGGGAAAACGGCGAGCCGGGCATTGTCTTTCTCGACCGGCTCAACCGCGACAATCCAACCCCGCAGGCGGGCGAAATCGAATCAACCAATCCCTGCGGCGAGCAGCCGCTTCTGCCCTATGAATCCTGCAATCTGGGTTCCATCAATCTGGCCAAAATGGTGAAAGACGGCAAGATCGACTGGGCAAGACTCAAAGAGATAGTGCGCCTTGCCGTGCATTTTCTGGATAACGTTGTCGAAGTGAATAAATATCCTCTGCCGCAGATCGCCCAGATGACCATGGCCAACCGTAAAATTGGCCTGGGCGTGATGGGATGGGCAGATATGCTGATTAAACTGGGAATTCCCTACAATACGGATGAAGCCATGGAACTGGCTGAAAAAGTAATGAAGTTTATTAACGAGCAGGGACACGGCGCATCGCAGCAACTGGCCAGGAAGCGCGGTCCATTTCCCAATTTCAAAGGTTCCATTTATGATAAAAAAGGACAGCCGCCCCTGCGCAATGCCACCGTGACCACCATCGCACCCACCGGCACCATATCGATTATCGCTAATGCTTCTTCCGGTGTGGAACCGCTTTTTGCCGTTTCTTACGTCCGTCAGGTCATGGACAATGACATTCTGGTGGAAGTTCATCCCTACTTCGAAGCTCTGGCCAAAGAAAGGGGATTCTACTCGCCGGAATTAATGCAGCGTATTGCCGAACATGGGACTATTCATGATCTGGAAGAAATCCCTGAGGATATCCGCCAATATTTTGTCACGGCGCATGAAATATCGCCGGACATACACATCAGGATGCAGGCCGCTTTTCAGAAATACACCGATAACGCCGTCAGTAAAACCGTTAACTTTAAAAAAGAGGCGACCGTCCAGGACGTGGCCCGGGTTTATGAGCTGGCCTATAAACTGGATTGCAAGGGCGTAACCATTTATCGCGATGGATCCAGAGATCAGCAGGTTTTGTCCAAAGGGAAAAAAGAAGAAACAGCTGTGCAGGAAGATGCCGACCGGGAACAACATCTGACCAAGCGCGAACGTCCGAAAATCCTGAAAGGCTGGACCTATCAGATGCAAACCGGTTGCGGACCGCTTTACATAACCATTAACGAAGACGACAAAGGTTTGTTTGAACTTTTCACCACGATGGGAAAATCGGGCGGATGCGCGGCATCACAAAGCGAAGCCATCGGACGCATGGTTTCTCTGGCTTGGCGCAGCGGACTGTCGTCCCGTCAGGTGATTAAGCAGTTGCAGGGCATTTCGTGTCATTCGCCGTCCGGTTTCGGTGAAAACAAGATTCTGTCCTGTGCCGACGCTGTGGCCAGAGCCATTCAATCCCACATCGAAGCCAACGGCGGGAAAGTGCAGCACGAAAAAATCGTATTCCGCAAAGGCGCCTGTCCGGACTGCGGCGGCATTGTGGAACATGAAGGCGGTTGTGCTGTTTGCCGCATGTGCGGTTACAGCGAATGCGCATAACCGATGCATCGGGACGATGCGTCAACGACCGTCATCAACAATGCATTGCCGGGCTATTCCACTGTCACGTTCTTATTTGAAGAAGATGCGGCTATCGACAATCGAAACGCCCTTGCCCTGTTCGTGGACGATAACCGGATTCAAATCGATTTCGGCGATGTCCGGAACCGCTGCCAGAAGGTTGGACACACGGCAAATCACATCGGCAAAAGCGTCGATATCCGCCTTCATTTTTCCTCTGGCCCCTTGCAGAATCGGGTAGGCCTGTAAATTTTTCAGCATATCCAACGCTTCGCTTTTCGTTACCGGAGCGAGACGTATAGACGTATCCCTGAAGATTTCCAGAAAAATTCCGCCGAGTCCCGCAATCACAATCGGCCCGAAGACGGGGTCCTGTCGTCCGCCGACAAAACATTCCACGCCGTCGGCAGACATTTCCTGAATCAGGAAACCATCCATGGCCGGTCGCGGCTTCATTTCCTTTAGAGATTTTTTAATGTCGGAAATCGCTTTTTTGAGCTCCCGCTGATTTTTGATATTCAGGCGCACGCCGCCGATGTCGGATTTGTGCGACGCGTCGCGGGAAAGCAGTTTCACGGCAACCGGGAAATGAAGAGAAACGTCTCCGGCCTCTTTCGCGGATTTGACCGTCGCGCCGGCAATGCTTTTGATGCCTGCGGCTTCGACTATGCGTAGGGATTCATCGGTTAAAGGAATTCTTTTTTGCGTTTTGCATTTGTCTTGGATGATATCGATCGCTGCCATATCAAGTGTTGTCTGAACAGCTCTGCCTCTGGCCTCCCGCGCCGTTTTTTCCTCGTAATAGGTGGCCGACATGTTCAGCGCTTTGGCGGCCGTCAGTGGCGTAGTAAAAATCGGATAACTCTGATTCTTGGAAATATTCACCAGTTCCTGCGTATCCGTGACCATGGTCATGGCCACAGGCTTTTGATATTGCTGTACAAGTTTGCCGACATTGCTCAGGAAATCCCGCGACATTTTCCCCTCATAGTCGGCTATGTAGAGGTGATTGAACAAAACGCCATCCACATCGGGCAGTTTCAGGGCTTCTTCCAGAATTTGGGTAAAAATGGTGTAATCGAAAATTTCTCCCAGATCGAGCGGATTCTGATGGGCGATGACGCGCGTGTTGTAGATGGTTTTCAGATTTTCAATAAAAGCCGGAGGAAAATCAACAAGCGAAAATCCGAATTTCGCGCAGGCATCCACGCTCATCACGGCATGTCCGCCGGATCGCGACAGGATCGCAACCCGTCTGCTTTTCATCAATGGCAGCCGGATAATTTTCACCGCGTTGATGAAATCAATATCATCGTCGACGCGAATGACCGCCGTTTGCCGGAAAGCGCCGTCGACCACCTGATCATCGGCGGAGAGGGCGGTGGTATGGGACTGGGCGATTTTCGCCGTGAGATCACTGCGGTTGGATTTCAGAACAATCAGGGGCTTGTCGGATTGGACCGCCAGATCAAAAAAGGCTCTGCCGCGCTTGAATCCTTCCAGATACATGGTGACAACGTCCGTTTTGTCGTCATTGAGCAGATATTCCAGAACATCCACTTCATCGATCTGAAGCTTATTGCCGATGGCGGCAAACTTGCCGGGGATGATCGCGTTATCGCCGAATTCGCCCAGGTAGGACCCTCCCACGCCGCCGCTTTGAACAATCATGGCCACTCGCCCGCCGGGCGCTGTCCTGGGAAAGAAGCCGAAAGGCATCATCATTTTGATATCGAAATTGATGGTGCCGATGCAGTTGGGGCCGATGAAACGCATACCGTAGCGGTCGGCGATTTCCAGCACCTTTTTTTCCAAGACATTTTGTCCTTGCGAGTATTCGCTGAATCCGCCCGATTCAATCACAAGCCGCTTGATGCCCTTTTTACCGCAGGCGTCCATGAAATCCGGAACTGTTTCGGCGGGAGCAATGATGATGGCGACATCCGGCACCTCCGGAATTTTTTCGACGCTGTCGTAAACAGGCGCACCCGCGATATCGCCTTCTTCACGGCCGACGCCGTAGATGTTCCCCTCGTAGTTGTGCTGACGGTTGTTCAGAACGATAATATGACCCAGATTAAGCCGTTTGACGGATGCCCCAATGACCACCATGCTGCGCGGATAAAAAAACTTTTCCATTTTTCTGTGCGGTTCCTCCCTAGTTACACAATTCGGAATCTCCAAGAATCATTTGCCGATTTTGGATTTAATCCTTTTTTGATATTCCACAATTTCATTTCTTAAAATATTCAGATCGGCGATGCGGTCGTCCAGTCTGCGCAACTGGTTATTCAAAAGCTCCAGCAGGCGTCCGAGCACCTTGTCGTTGGATTTTTCAATGGTCCACATGGCCTCCAGCTCCTGCATCTCCGATAATGTCATGCCCATGATCTTCAGGCGCTTGATCAGTTTCAGACGGCGGAAATCGGCTTCGGTATAAATCCGGCGTCCCCCCTCAACGCGCTTGATGGAATTGAGCAGGCCGATTTCTTCATAATAGCGGATAGTGCGCTGGCTCATATCCAGTTTCTTAGCGATTTCTCCGATAGAGGTGAAGGTTTCTTGCGTGTCTTGCATACGATTCACCCCCCGTTAAATTGATGAGCTGAGCTGTTCTTTCAGCTCCCGTTTTAAAATTTTTCCCGAAGGATTCTTGGGCAGCCGGTCGGTGATGAAAACTTTCTTCGGACATTTAAAACCGGCCAGACGATCCTTGCAGAATGAGATAATGTCTTTTTCCTGAATCGACACACCCTTTTTCAGGACGGCGACCACCGCCACAACCTCTATCCATTTGGGATCGGGCAGGCCGATAACGGCGACCTCTTCGATGCCCGGATACTGATAAAGGACTTCCTCGACTTCGCGCGAAGCGACGTTTTCTCCGCCCGTTTTGATCATGTCTTTTTTGCGGTCGACGACATAGAGATAGCCGTCGTTGTCAAATCGTCCCAGATCGCCGCTGTGGAACCAGCCGAACTGGAAGGCTTCCGCTGTTTTCTCCGGATCATTCAGATAACCGGACATGACATGACCGGAGCGATGAACAATTTCCCCCACGTCGCCCAGTGCAACAAATTTTCCGTCATCATCCATCAGCCGGGTTTCCACATTTAAAACGGGTTTGCCGGCGGAACCGGGCTTCAGGAGCTGATCTTCGGGCTTCAGGATGGTTGCCACCGGCCCCATCTCCGTCTGCCCATAGTAATTCCAGAGCTTCAAGCCTTTAAATGTGACGGACAACTGTTTGATGATTTCCACCGGCATGATGCTGGCCCCGTAGGCGGCTTTTTTCAGGCTGCCGTGGTTGTAGTTGTTGAATTCCGGATGATTCAGGATGGCGATCCAGACGGTGGGCGGAGCAAACATGTGTGTAATCTGATATTTTTCGATCAGCCGGATCATCTCCACAGGATCGGCCTTATGCATGATCACGTTGGTTGCGCCGACATACAGATAAGGCATCAGGAAACAATGGAGCTGAGCGCAATGAAACAGGGGCAGGGCGTGGAGACTGACGTCGTCAGTCTCATACCGGCCGTCAAAAATGCAGCTGTGATACTGCGACATCAATGCCCTGTGAGACAGCATGGCGCCTTTGGGTTTGGCCTCCGTCCCGCTGGTGTAGGGAATCTGCACGATATCTTCTGCGCTGACCTCCACCTGCGGTTCGTCATAATTCATCGCCGACATCTCGGCGATTAAATTGAAGAACCCGTCCGGAATGCCAGAATCATTCAGCGGAATGAATCCCCATTTTTCCACGGCGGGGAATTTATCCTTGCATCCGGCGATGACCGGATAGAGCGTATCTTCGATGATGAATAAACGGGAACCGGAATGATTGATGATGAAGGCAATTTCTTCCGCGTTGAGCATGTAATTGATGGGAACCTGGATGGCGCCGATTTTGGCCAGTCCCATCATGCTGATCGGATAATAATGGGAGTTATAGGCGTAAACGGCGACCCGGTCTCCCTTCCGGACACCGTAGCGGGTCATCAGATTGGCAAAGCGCCGCGCCTCCCGTTCCAGATCGTAGAATGAAAGCTTGATATTGCGGAAAATAATGGCGGTTTTATCGCCGTATTTTGTCGCCGCCCTCCTCGCCATGTCGCCGATAGTATCGCGGTTGATGATGTTGCTCATTTTCTTACCTTTCTCCCTGATAGTTTTTAAGCAGGATATTTTTTTTCAAACACTTCCTTCATCTTGAATTTCTGAATCTTTCCGCTGGCCGTTGTCGGATAGTCGTCAACAAACTCCCAGTATTTGGGAATTTTGTGCCGGGCGATCTTTCCCTGACAAAACTCGGTGAATTCTTCAGGCGTGGCCGTCTGTCCGGCCTTGAGTTGAATGGCGGCCAGGACCTGTTCTCCGTATTTTTTATCCGGGATGCCGATGACCTGAACGTTTACGACTTTGGGATGCGTGAAAAGAAATTCCTCAAGCTCACGCGGATAAATATTTTCTCCGCCGCGGATAATCATATCCTTAATACGGCCGGTCACTTTGAAATAACCGTTATCGTCCATCTCTCCGAGATCGCCTGTGTGTAACCAGTTGTATCGGTCGATGGCGTCAGCCGTGGCATCGGGCATTTTGTAGTAGCCCTTCATGACACATTCGCTGCGGGTGACAATTTCGCCCTGCGCATTGGGAGGCAAATCAATGCCGAGATCGGGGTCAACAATCTTTCCCTCGATATCCGGCAGAAGCCGTCCCACGGTGGAGACGCGCAATTCCACAGGATCGTCGCGCCGGGTCATGGTCATGACCGGCGCCGATTCGGTCTGGCCGAAGGCGATGACAATTTCGGGGCAATGCATTTTCGTGCGCACCTGGTTCATGGTTTCGACAGGACAGGGAGCGCCCGCCATGATGCCCGTCCGCAGAGAAGACATATCATATTTGTCGAAATCGGGGTGATTCAGAATCGCGATGAACATGGTCGGCACGCCGTTTACGGCCGTGCAGTGTTCTGCGGAAATCCATTGAACAGCTTTGAGGGGATCGAAATATTCCACGACGACCATGGTGGAGCCGTGATAAACGCAATTAAGCGAACTCATTACACAGCCGAAACAGTGAAACAGCGGTACCTGGATCAGCAGCTTGTCTTTTTCCGTCATGCCCATGACGTCGCCGACCATGCGTGCATTGTTCACGATGTTATGATGCGTCAGCATGACACCCTTGGGGAATCCGGTTGTGCCCGAGGTGTACTGCATATTGATGACATCGTCATCATGGAGGCTGTGGAGCCTATCCTCCAGCTGTTTATCGGTCACCTCCCTGCCCATGGTGATGATGTCGCTGAAATGCAGCATGCCCGGGGTGCTTTCCCGCTTGCCGATGTAGATAATATTTTTCAGAGCGGGGAGTTGTGCCGAAACCGGGGTTCCCGGCTGGTGGTGATCCAGTTCGGGCAATATTTTGCGGACGTTTTCGTAAAAATTAACTTCTCTATAGGACTCCATTAAAAAAAGCGTCGTGGAATCCGATTGCTTGAGAATGTATTCCAGTTCGTGCGTCTGATAATTTGTATTGACGGTTACCAGAATGCCGCCCGTCATTCCCAGCGCAAATTGCAGATGAATCCAGTCGGGAATATTGGTTGTCCAGACGGCGACATTATCCCCGCGTTTGATTCCCAGGGCGATAAGCCCTTTGGCGACGTCCCGGCACGTCTGGTAAAATTCACTGTACGTCTGACGAATGCCGAAATCCGGACAGACAAGCGCCGGGTTTTGCGGGTAGCACTCGGCTGTTTCCCTGACAAGTTGGCCGATTGTTTTCTTCACAAAATTTGACATTTAATACCTCCTCGAAGACGTTTGATGACTTTTGTATGATCAAACTACTTCATGTCCTTTACGCAAACAGACTATCGGACATAATACTATAATATTACGATCGTTTTTTATGTTAAGTCCAGCTTACGTTAACTGGAATGATATGACCGGCAGATGATTTTGTCAAGGCAATTTTATAGTTTTTTATACGGTAAGAAAATCTTTTATTTTTTAATCGGCAGCCGGCGGACACGCTTTTGCTGTACAGATTCAAGAGCAGATCTTCGGACAGGACGTTTGGATTGAAATTGAGTTTGCTGGTTTGTTTCCCGTTGCAGACTTTTTGGGGTGTAACGTAAGAATTTATCCTCGCAGACAATTTCCTTGACACAGACAGGCATGTTACCTATCTTTTAGCCGCAAAAAATAAATATTTTCATTTTATGCTGCGGTTTTTTATTGCTGTTTTCAGTTCAGAAAGGACAATGCTGTGACACCAAAAATAATCCATCAGACCTGGAAATCAACCGAGATCCCTCCGCGCTGGCAAAGATTCAGGGACGCATGGAAAAAATTTCATCCGGGATGGGAATTCAGGCTTTGGACGGACGAAGACAATCGTCGTTTGGTGGAAAGAGATTATACGG
The DNA here is from genome assembly GCA_017993615.1 of Smithella sp. Classification (GTDB taxonomy): domain Bacteria; phylum Desulfobacterota; class Syntrophia; order Syntrophales; family Smithellaceae; genus Smithella. The sequence goes on from JAGOMJ010000030.1 coordinate 24,592, forward strand.
CTTTTCTGCAACTTTACGACTCCTATGCGTATCCGGTTCAAAAAGCGGATTTTGCCAGAATTTTATACCTGCACAAATTTGGCGGTGTTTATGCCGATCTGGATCTCGAACCGCTCCGCCCCCTGGACGGGATCATCGATCAACCTCATCTGATTCTGGGGGAAGAAAAAGAAGGGATGGGGAAGTCCCTCAACAGGTGTGACTTCATCATTAATGCCTTTATGGCCTCGCCGAAGGGGCATCCGTTCTGGGAAATGCTGCTTGAGCGCCTTCGGGTGACATTCCGTCACAAAAGGCTATTGCAATCCAAAGGCCATTACATCATACAGACCGTCATTTTTGAGCTGGACAAACTGGCCAGAGACTATCAGCAAACGCATCAGGACATCACGATTTATCCGTATGAGGTGTTTTATCCGCTGTCCTGGCACGAAGCGTGTTCCGAATTGGAACGAAGCAAGGCAGTTGAAATGTCCTATACGATTCATCATTTTGACACAACCTGGTTTTCAGGCGGCATGATGCTGATGAAAAAACTTCGCCGCCGTCTGAACATCTGACGGCATATTTTTTATGCACAGGCTGTGGTTTTAAAATACGATGACGTAACGAAAACAATCTGACGGACGAAAGAGACGGTTATGGAAAAAACTCTTCTGATAATTTTTTTAATTTTGTTTGTCGGCCGGATCCTCTGGCGATTTATTTTGCAGCAACTCAACATCCGGCATTTGCGCCAGTGCGGAAAAATTATTCCGCCGGCTTTCCGGAATGTGATTGATCAGGCAACGCTTTCCAAAATGGCGGATTATACGTATGATAATTTGCGTCTGGAGAACAAGGAAAATTCCACAGAAGACCTTCTGGAACTTGCCATCATTTTTCTTTTCCTACCGCTGCTGGTTGCAAAAACAAACGGATTGCAGCTTCACTTGATCTGGCAGGCGCTGGTTTTCTTCGGAACTCTGGCGTTGATTGGCGGCGTTATCGGACTTCCCTTTGACATTTACCGCACGTTTGTTCTGGAAAAAAAATACGGCTTTTCCACGATTACATGGAAGCTCTGGCTGACCGATCTCGTCAAGTCCGTGATCATTTCAGCAATTCTGATGGGGTTTTTACTTTCCGTTTTCATGGCTTTTGTTCTTTACCTGCCGACAAGCTGGTGGTTCTGGGCATGGATATTTTTTACCGCGTTCGAGATCCTGCTTTTGTGGCTTTTTCCCGTGGTCATCGCGCCGCTGTTTAACAAGTACGAACCGGTCAAGGATGAAGAACTGAAAGAGAAAATCACATCACTACTTTCCAAAGTCGGATTGAAGGCCAAAGGCATTTTTCAGGTTGATGAAGGTAAGCGTTCCAAACATACCAACGCCTATTTTACAGGCATAGGCAAAACCAAGCGCATCGTACTTTTCGACACGCTGCTTGCTTCACATACGCATGATGAAATACTGGCGGTGCTTGCCCATGAGATCGGTCACTGGAAAAAGAAACATATCCTGAAGCAATTAATATTTATGGTTGCGGCTTCCTTTGTCGGATTTTATCTGGTTTATCTGCTGGTAAACTGGCCGCCGATCTATGGCGCCTTCGGTTTACCGCAAACGCCTGTTTATGCCGGTTTGCTTCTGGTGTCACTGTATTTCAGTTGCGTCGGATTCTTCTTCAGCCCTCTGGGCGCGTTCATCTCGCGCCGATATGAGCGCGAAGCCGACAGGATGGCACATGAATTGACCGGAACGTCAGAGCCGATGATACATGCCCTCAAACGTCTAGCCAAAGATAACCTGTCCAATCTTCATCCCCATCCGTGGTATGTGTGGTTTTATTATTCCCATCCGCCGCTTATTGAACGAATAGAATATCTGAAGACAATGGACAAAGGGAATCTGCAGCGCCAACGATAAAAAACATTATGATGTCCTGTTCATACACGATTCATGGATGGCGCGCATGACGGCCAACGGATCGGATGCATCGTTTACGGCGCGGATGACTGCCGTATTGTGCGGGCGCGGTTGTAATTGCCTGATACGCTCCAAAGTCAGCCCGCCGATAGCCACGATGGGATAACGGCTGATGGCCAGCGCGGCCTTCAAGATATCCGGTCCCGTCACCGGTGCCGGCCGTTCCTTGGAATTGGTGGCAAACAGCGGCCCGAACCCGATGTAATCCACGGGTACGGCATTTGCGGCCGCGACCTGCTCTAGGTTGTGTGTGGAAAGACCCAGCAGCATGGTCGGACCGATGAGCTGCCGCACCTCTGCTGCCGGAAGGTCATCCTGTCCCAAATGCACACCGTCGGCTTGCGAAATAAGTGCGATGTCCGGCCGGTCATTGACGATGAAGAGCGTGCCGGTACCTTTGGTGATTTGTCGCAGGGCACGCGCCAGAGCAAGATGTTCTCGTTCATTATGACCTTTATAGCGCAACTGAACGGCCGGAAGACCGGCTTCCACAGCCCACCGGCAAAGCGTTTCATAACCGTCGCGCGGATCGGTGAGGATCAGGTAAAGCCCGTGCCGCAGAAATGTGCGCATTATTTGTCCCTCTGCCGTATTCATAAGCGCGCTAGAATTTCTTCGGCCGCCTTGAGTCCCGAGAGCAGCATGCCGCCGAAGACCGGACCCATGCGGTAGCCGCCATAGACCGCGTTAGCGGCCATGCCGCTGACAAAAAGTCCCGGATAAACCTCGCGGGTATTTTCGACGGTTTGCAACTCTCCCTTTCCGGCTTCCATGGATTTTTCGCCCACGATCCCGCCGGTGCTTGTGTTGAGTCTCACGCCCATTTTCCGTACGAGCACCTCGGTGACATTGGCGGGATGGCCCGTCCCGTCGATAACATATCGGGCATGGACGGTTAGCGGGTCCACATGCCATTTCAGCGTATCAACCGCGCCCCAATTAATGACCAGACCGGCCACGCGTTCGTTTTTGATTACCACATCCTCTATGGCGATGAGGTTGAAGACCTGCAAACCGGCCCGCACAGCCTTGTGAATAAGCGTTGACGTGATATCCACGGCATCAAGGACATAATAGCCCGGCGTATATTCCCGGCCCTGGAGGTCGAATTCTTCAAGCAATTGCCGTCCGGCCTCCTGTACCACGATGGAATTGAACATCATGCCGCCTCCCCAAATGCCTCCACCGATTGAGAGCTTGCGTTCGAAAAGAGCTACCTTCCGTCCCGCTCTGGCCAGATAGTATCCGGCCACCAGCCCCGACGGGCCGCCACCGACGATGGCAACATCAAGATCCAGACAGCTGCCCAGCTTTTTAAAATAGGAATCCAGAATTGCCCGACTGATAATGATTTCGTTTAACATGACTACCTCCCAAAGATTAACCTGGGCGGCTTGCCGGCTGGATATCCAAAAAAAATCCGTTTCCTCATCAGGGGAAACGGATCAATACGCCTTTTTTCTTCCTACGCCGGCATTACCCGGATCAGGTTCAAAGGGTATAATCTCAGACCGTTAAGGCCACCCCTTTTAGTTGCCTATCCGATGGGAAAGAGTTTGTCAAGAGGCTGATGAGCATTGATACTGACTTTTTAAAATTCTTTGAGAAAAGCGGGAAGGCCTTTGATGCTGTCCAGGACCTTGCAGGCTCCTGCGAAATCGTGGTTGCACGTGAACTTGCTGGGGATGACAATGCACCGGAGTCCGGCGCTTGTGGCGGCGGCCAGACCGCGCGGCGAATCCTCAATGACCAGACATTCCTCCGGCGCAAAACCGCTTAACGCAATTGCCTTGAGATACGGTCCCGGGTGCGGCTTGGTATAAGGGCAATCTTTCAGGGTCAGGAAAAACTGGAAATAGGGCAGAAGACTCGATTGCCGGTGAATGATTTCAAAGTGCTCATGTCCGGAACTCGTGACGATACCCATCAAATATTTTCCCTGAAGCGCATCCAGCACTTCCCGGACGCCGTCAATCACCAGCGGGTCGCGGGTCAGCAAATCGGCATAAAGGGCGTCACGATCCCGGCGAAGTTTGATAAACGCATCCGTCCCCGGGGTTGCCGCCAACCGCATCACGCTTTCTCCCCTGACAAGCGATATTTCTTCAAATTGCTCCCGTTGCAGGGGAATTCCCAAACCTGCCAGGATTTCCTGATTGGCCCTGAAAAAAAGGCCTTCCGTATCGACCAGAACACCGTCATTGTCCCAGAAAATTGTCTTGATCATTAAACGCCGGATCTCCATTTTTGCTTGAGCACTTTACACATTTGTGTTCATTCGGTCAATCTCAACCATCTGAAAATCACGATGCCGGAAAGCGAAATGTCTGTTGTCTGGTGTGTAGAGTTGGCGCACACACCAGGTGGGCAGGAACAACGAGAAAAATCAAATCGCAAGAAATGTTTATCATGCGATGACAACCATTCAGAATAAAAAAGGGTGACCGAAACAGAGAGGCACAATCCATTTCGTCACCCGGAATATTTATGACGGCTGTAAACCAACCATTTGTTCGATACGCGTGGTGACCTGAGAGCCTAATCCCAGATCTTCGGCCAGTTTTTCCAGATAGTCTTTCTCATTCTGCGTGTCCACTTCTATGGCCATCAGGGAAGCCGCATACATCTGCGCCGCCAGGTCCGGCTGCCCCTGTGCCGCGGCAATCAATGTGTCCGTTTCCATCGGTTGCTGCAGTTGCATCATCAGATATTTCTTTCCTTCCTCTTCGACACCAATCTCATTGAATTTTCCCATGATCCGATTGATTTCATTTTGATCGATCTTGCCGTCGGCTTTCGTGGCATTAATCATCGCCCTCAAAACCAGTTCTGAACTCTGATCCAATTGCTTTTGTTCCTCATCCGTACCGGGTTCAATCAGGCCGGCTGGAATGGGAGTCTTGGCCTGACCGATGCCTTTGAGCGCATTATACGCCAGCGCTCCGAGCAGAGCCATCAAGCCTCCGCCCACGGCGCCGCCTGCAGATTTTCCACCTCCGCCCATAATGGATCCGATAAGCGCTCCCAGACCGCCGATGGCCAGGTTTTTGTTGCCGCCAACTGCCTTACCGGCATCACCCAACATATTGGAAAGTAAATCTCCGATACCGCCTGAGCT
>JAGOMJ010000031.1:0-6610 GCA_017993615.1 Smithella sp.
TCGGACCCATGTCCGCAAACTGGATGTTCCCACCCAGATCAATGTCCTTGCTGTCCGTCGATGTGTCACCGTCATAGTCGGTAATGGTCGCCGTACCCGTCAACTTCACTAACCCGTTGGACAAACTCGCCAGATCCGAACCCACAGCATGGTCGATCACTTCGTTCTGCGTCAACGTCACCACGCCGTTACTCGCCACGCTCAGCTTGAAGACCACCGTGTCGCCCGCCTTGCCTTCGATCTCGCCGCTCGCATTCTTCGTCAGTAAAATGTCCGCCCCGTGGCTGTTCAAGCCCGAATCGCTCCCGCTCGGACCCATCAGATCCAATGCGTAACTGATATTCGTGGTGCCCGCACCGTCCGCACCGTACGAAGAGGCGCCTACCGCAAACACGTTGCTGAAGTTCGCCGTCGATACCGCCGTGTCGGACGCCGCACCAACCGTGTCCGCATCCTGCGTCGTCAGTAAAACCGCCGCCTCGCCCGTCGCATTCAAACTGATGCTCGGACCGTCATCGCTAAAGGATACCAACTGTCCAATGGCGAGTTTGTCTGTCGCAACATCGCCGTCACCGTCTATTACCGTAACCACGGCATCAATCTTGCCGGTCAGATTCAAACTGTCATTAGGATTGGTCGTATCCGGATGATGGATTGATTCGTACTGCGTCACGCTCAATACACCTGTCTCACTGATCGTCACCTTGAAGGCGCTGGCATCCAAAATGCCGTCGCCATTGCTGTCGTACTTACCCAGCACATCGTTGTTCGTCGCGCCTGCAATCAGCGTAATCGGATGACCGTCTGTCGTCGTCAAACCCGAATCCGCTGTCGTGATGTCCAGGCTCACGTCCGTCGTCGCTCCGACCTGATCGGCGCCGATGACTTTGTCAATGTTCAGCACGGCGCCGCTTGCCGTAATCGTTTTCCCGATATCCGTGGACTCGTCGCTGCCTACCGAGCCGCTCTGAGTAAAATTAATTTTCACGGTCGGGACATCGTCTATAATCTCTATGGTAATGGTGGAGGGAGCCGAAGTTGCACCCGACTTGTCTGTTGTAGTCAAAATAAAATTTTCTGTCTCCGGCGCATCAGGCACATCCGTTATCGGACTTTTCAACTCATACTGGTAACTGGCCACTCCCGTCGAAGGATCATAAGCCGTAATCGTCAGCTTACTGCCATGAATGACCGTGCCAACCAAGTCGTCAATCGGTATGACTTGTCCGTTGATGGTAACGCTGGCAATATCATCCAGACCATCCGCATCAAATAATTTAAACGTACCGTATGCAAACTCCGTGTCTGCTGCTGCATCGGAACCGATGACGGGCAGGCCGGATTCATAGACTACATCATTTCCGCCCTCTATATTGCCGGGATCATTGGTGATACGCGGCGTATCGTTCGTCCCCGTGATGGTGATCGTCAAATCGCTGCTGGATATGTCACCATCTGCATCTTTCATGCTATAAGTAAAACTTTCCTGAAGGGTCTGGCCTTCCGTCAAAGCCTGAATTGCCGCATTTGCATTATTGAGCGTATAGCTGTAGGTACCATTGCCCGTATCCGTGAAGGTACCGTAGACGGCATTCGTGCTGTCCCAATTTACAAATGTCGCCGGCGTGTCTGCCCCTGACTGGTCGTTGGTAAGCACATTGCCTGTAATGGCCTCGACAGCGTCTTCCATGATGCTGTTTGTGTCGGCGATGGCATGCGGAACGTCGTCGTTGATCTCTATGGTGATTTTCGCTTCACCGGACGTGCTTTTCCCGTCCGTTGTCGTCAAGATAAAGACGTCGGTCTCCACGCCAGGGGCGTCCGTTGTTGGCGTGGTGAGCTCATACATGTAAGTACCGACGCCCGTCGAACTGTTATAATCGGTTATCGTTAATTGACCATTCGTACCGGTTATGACCGTACCCGAAAGATTATTAATGGCAATTTCCGTCCCGTTGATCGTTACACTTTGAATATCGTCCAGTCCGTCGGGATCCGATAGCTTAAACGTACCATAAGCAAACTCGGTATTGGCCGCCGCCTGCGACCCTGTTGCCAGACCGGACTCGTATACGATATCATTACTGCCAATGACGTTACCGGTATGACCGTCGCCATTACCGCCACCGGAACCGCCATTGCCGCCGTCATTTCCCGTATAGACAGTGATGATCGGGGTATCATTCGTGCCGTTGATGGTAATCGTCAGAGTTGCCGTATCGGTATCGCCGTCTGCGTCACGCATCGTATAAGAAAATGTCTCGACCAGGGTTTCCCCGTCATCGAGCCCTTGAACCGCCATGCTGGCGTTGTTTAATATGTAGCTGTATGTACCATTGCCCGTATCCGTGAAGGTACCGTAGACGGCATTGGTGCTGTCCCAATTTACAAATGTCGCCGGCGTGTCTGCCCCTGACTGGTCGTTGGTAAGCACATTGCCTGTAATGGCCTCGACAGCGTCTTCCATGATGCTGTTTGTGTCGGCGATGGCATGCGGAACGTCGTCGTTGATCTCTATGGTGATTTTCGCTTCACCGGACGTGCTTTTCCCGTCCGTTGTCGTCAAGATAAAGACGTCGGTCTCCACGCCAGGGGCGTCCGTTGTTGGCGTGGTGAGCTCATACATGTAAGTACCGACGCCCGTCGAACTGTTATAATCGGTTATCGTTAATTGACCATTCGTACCGGTTATGACCGTACCCGAAAGATTATTAATGGCAATTTCCGTCCCGTTGATCGTTACACTTTGAATATCGTCCAGTCCGTCCGGATCCGATATGATAAAAGAACCGGCGGCAAATTCCGTATTGGCCGTCGCATTGGAACCGGTAGAAAGACCGGATTCGTATACCACATCATTGCTGCCGATCACGTTACCCGGCGCTCCGTCACCTGAACCGTCTCCGGATCCGCCATTGCCGTCGTCATTCCCTGTATAAACGGTGATGGTCGGAGGAGAATTATCTTCCTGAGCGGCGACATATTTTTCTGTCGACGGCAAGCCCCATGAGATTCCTCGTGTTTCAGCCCCGCTTTCCGGAGTAACATGTATCCAGTCCGGACTGACAACAAACACAGAATGGCCGCCGCCCGCACTCTGTTCAACGCCCGCGGCTGTCGGATCCAGTTCTATGGGTTGATCACCGGCCAGCAGCGCTTCCTGAATGGATTTCTGCTCCGCGGACGCCTCTGCGACCACATCCGGAGAAACAGGCCCATACACATCTTCATCGATCACCACATCGGACACCCGGCCGAGATCCAATTGTGTAGGGGGGAAGGTGTCGAAAACAATTGAGACACTCCCATCATCTCCGGTAATGATACGGTCATCTGCAAAAACAGGACTGTTGACCTTCAACAGCCGAACGGTACCGTCAGGGGATATCGCTTTTACGGTCCCGTACAGAATGGCAACTTTTCCTGTTACCTGATGCCCTTTTTCATCCATTGACGGCATTGCGCCCTTATTTTTAATCTCGGCCATAACTTTTCTCCTTGAATGTTTGATAACAATAATGGTGGTTATATCTATTAAGTCATTTTTACCTTATACTTTTCTTGCGCGCAGTCTATTGTACCTTGGTACAATAAACCTGTTTTTTTGGGGTTTGAGTCCTGATGTTTTCTTCGTTTCCTGCGGGACGGATCGGATAAAAATCAATTGCCTTGACATGAGATATGATCTGTGATTATAAAAACTTACAAGAGTCCATCATTATTCCTTTTTCTGAGAACTGAAGTCAACAAGCTGCTCTCGTTCGTTATTTTTTAAAAAGGGTCACGAATCTTGGCGCCTCCTAAGTCCATTTATAATTCGCACAAAATCAAATTAGTATCGTTTGCGATCTTCATTCTCGTGGGACTCATCGTTACCGGTTCTGTTTTCACCCGGGAAAAATTCCATTTGAACGAAAAAGTGCTTCAAAAAGCATATGAAAAATACGGACAGGACGCAAAGATGCGTCTTATCCACTGGGAAAACAGCCTAAAAAAAGACAGCATACCGGAGCGGGAAAAACTTGAAACCATAAACTCTTTCTTTAATCAGCAAATGGTTTTCGTTAACGATACGGATCTTTATGGCGTGAAGGATTACTGGGCAACCCCTGTTGAATTCATCTCCAGGGGGGCCGGGGATTGCGAGGATTTTGCCATTGCCAAATACTTCAGCCTCAAAATTATGGGCGTGGATGAAGCAAAACTCAGAATTGCTTATGTTAAAGCCCTGCGACAAAACATTTTCCATATGGTGATGTTGTATTACAGTGATCCCGCAGCCGAACCGCTGGTTCTCGACAATCTTGTTGATTCCATCAGATCAGCCTCGGAGAGGCGGGATCTTTTACCGATATTTACGTTTAATGGTGCCGGGCTCTGGCTGGCTCACGACCGGCGACAGGGAAAACTGGCCGGCAAAAGCAGCCGTCTGACGGCTTGGAATGATCTTCTGCAACGCATGGCAGGAACCGGAATTTAAATTCACAGGAGGGGCTCCATGACTCTTTACAGGCAACTTGTTATATTTACCGTTTCGTTGTTTTTCATTCTTTTTGCAGGAACCTGGTTCGCCAAGTTTGAGAGCACACGATTGTTCCTGACCAATCAGCTTGAATCCCATGCTCAGGATACGGCAAGTTCTCTGGGGCTGGCCATTTCTCAATACCCGGACGACCTGGTCAGCGTGGAAACCATGGTGAACGCCATTTTCGACAGAGGGTATTACGAGACCATCCGCTTTATGGATCCCCACGGAAAAATCTTACTGGAACGGAATCTGAAAGTGGTGATTGAAGGCGTTCCTGCCTGGTTTATTAACCTGGTCCCGTTAAAAGTTCCGGAAGCCAATGCCTACGTCACGGCAGGCTGGCGTCAGGCCGGAACCATCTATGTAAAAAGCCATGCGGGCTATGCCTACAAGAGCCTCTGGCAGGATATCAAACATACAACCCTGCTTTTTCTCTTTTGTGGAATGTTCATTTTAATCGCAGGCGGGTTTGGATTGCGCATGCTGCTGCGTCCGCTGGTGCTTGTCGAACAGCAGGCAGAAGCCTTATGCAGAAAGGAATATGAAATCCAGACCAAAATACCAAGAACGAGAGAACTGCGGCGCGTGGTGCATGTGATGAACCGAATGACGGAAAAAGTTAAAGAAATGTTTTCCGAACAGGTGACGCAGGCGGAGGGGCTCAGGGAGCGGGCCTATAACGATTCATTGACCGGTATCGGCAATCGCCGCTATTTCGAAAGCCAGGTCGCCGCTTATCTTGACAACAAAGAAAACGACTTCAAGGGAATTTTAATGCTTATACGTATTCATGGGTTGGAAATAATCAATGAGCAGAGAGGATTCCAGGTTGCCGACGAATTATTAAAGAAGGTTGCCGCGTCACTGCAGGAAATGTCTGTAAATCTTGCCGGTTCGGTTCTGTCCAGACTTTCCGGAAGCGACTTTGTCCTATTCCTGCCCGATTATCCCTCATCAGAGTCAGATCGGATTTCCGGTGAAGTCGCTAAAAAATTGAGCGGGTTGGAAGCCACGGGGATAACAGCTTCAGAAAATGTTTCCAATGTGGGCACGTGTGCTTTTGACCGTTCCGTGACTCTAGGCCAACTTCTTGCAGAAGCTGATTTGGCTTTAGCTGCTGCCACTCAGGCCGGAGCAAATACATGGCATGTTCGTACAATCATGGAGAGTACCGCCAAGATTCCCTTTGGCCAGCAGCAGTGGAAAGACGCTCTTGAAAAAGTTCTCCAGAACCGTCGCATTGTCCTGTATTCACAGCCCGTGGTCAAAGCCGGAGACAAAAACAGTATCCTTCACCTGGAAATTTTTTCCCGTATTGTTCTTGACACAGGTGAAATCATCAATGCCGGGATATTTATTCCGATTGCCGAACGTTTGAAGCTTATCTCTTCTTTGGATCGTTTGATTATAGAAGAAGTTTCGAAACTTGATCGTAAGAAGCTCGGCGCGGACACTATCGCCGTCAATTTGTCGCCTTCTTCTCTGCAGGACGTATCTTTTATTCAGTGGATAAAAGATACTTTGCTGCATTTACCGGAAAACGCGCCCAGGATCATTTTTGAATTTGCAGAATTCGGAGCAGTACAGAATGAAAATCTGGTCAGGTCATTTATGGCAGTTATTCGTGAATGCGGTCATGAAATGGGACTGGATCATTACGGTCAGAGTTGCGGAAATTTAAGACACCTTCAGTCACTGCGTCCCGATTATGTAAAAATCGACCGGGCATACACCGGCGAACTAAAAGATGAAGACAGCGACAGCCGTTTCTTCATTAGTTCCATTTGCAGCGTTGCCCATAGCATAGATATTGCTGTTATTGCCGAAGGCGTCGAAACAGACAATCAATGGCGGCTGTTAAAAGCACTGAATGTTGATGCTGTTCAGGGATATATTATCGATAGTTCGAAGCCGATTACAAAAGTTTAAGTTTCTTTATGTCGGGTATGAAACTTAAAGCTGGCTTTGGAGATATTTCGCAGCACACAGAATTTTGTATTCCGTTTATACGGGTTGTTCTGCCCTATTCTTAACTTGACGGATAGTGTTCAATAAAGATGTGCCTTAAAAATTGTTATACCT
>JAGOMJ010000031.1:6710-29258 GCA_017993615.1 Smithella sp.
AAAGCTGGCTTTGGAGATATTTCGCAGCACACAGAATTTTGTATTCCGTTTATACGGGTTGTTCTGCCCTATTCTTAACTTGACGGATAGTGTTCAATAAAGATGTGCCTTAAAAATTGTTATACCTTGTGTTCTTGCAATTTACCGTTTGATGTAAAATAACATTATAAGATTCAGAGGTAAAAGGGAAGAGAGAATCTGTGTTTCACCTGATGCCCCAGAGCATGTTTTGTAGATTAGATCCTCTTCTTTTTGCTTTGTTCCATAACTCGTACGGTATCAGAAACCTTCTCGCATGAGAATGAGTTTGCACTTGCAAGGTTGATTCGAGCGAAGCTTACGAGTGTAATCCAAAGATGATTGCTTTTTATCATCGTCTGAAAGAGAGAGGGAAGAATGGAAAGAGAGCAAAACATATATTGGCTAAAGACCGTTTCAGTTTTCATAAGTGGCATATTTGATATTATTCTTACTGCTTTTTTTTACTGAGTACATTAAATCATCCACTTTTTTTATTGCTTCATTTGCTGTTGGCGGCGTATCAATGCATGTTAAGACACCGATGCTAAGTGTCACGGGCCAATTATTTTTTTGCATCCCGGCTAAAATATTGTGTTGAAGTTTAGAAAGAACAACTTGTGCAGATTTCTGATTTGTTTCTGGCATAAGCAACGCAAATTCATCACCTCCAAGCCTTGCAACCACGTCTACTTTTCGCAGACTATTCTTGATTTGATTGACAACAAAACATAATACTTCGTCACCTGTAGCATGCCCGAACTCGTCATTCACAGTTTTAATATTATCCAGGTCAATATAAGCTATAGTAAAAAGATTTTTATATCTCAGAGAACGGTTAATTTCCATCTGCAAAACATTATAAAAGAAGAGCGAATTAAGTGCTCCTGTCAAATAGTCTTTATGGGCTATTTCTCTTTCATGTTCCAGTACGGTTAATAACCTTGACAATAAAAACGCTATTGTTAAGAAAAAGCCTAATCTGGTGAGAGTATTCCATGCATAAATGGAAAGCAATGTTACATTTCCAGATAATACATCCGAAAGAAGCCATACTAAGGCACTTATGAGAGAGAATACTATCCCAAGACCAAGACCTGTGTGCCAAGTAACTATGAGTATAGGTATCACATAGAATAGAGAAAAATCTAATTCTTTACCGGTCAGGGTGTCAATAATACCTAATACACCGATGATTATATATCCTATTGCTATTATAAAAGATTTATTTTGTTTCTCAATATTCTCTAAAAGGTTCAAAAATCACCTCTATTTGTATTATTCATGGAGTTTGAAGGCGTCCCCTATGCAAGGAATCCGCCAATGGTACTTCCTGCCAATAAAGCGAAAAAAGAATCAGCACCGAGCACCCCAGACACATACCCTCCGACCATCGCAATCATTATAAAACTTTTTCTAGACATCGCATCTACGATTAGCGCTCTTTCTGATTAGTTAAAGATAATAATAACATTATTCATTATTTTTAAAAGAGGCAAATAGCTTTATTGATAACGGGTCGGAATCTTACTTTTTTGTCTAGGGTGAGAGCTTGTTTCTATCAGGAAGCTACCACATGCCCTGCAAATAAAAAAACCCGTGGCGATTCCGTCACGGGTTTTTTATTTTTCTATAATTAATACTTACTTTTTGATAATGTAATCCACTGCCGCTTCTACTCGCCGGTTTCTCTGACGCCCTTCTTCTGTCTCATTGGAGGCAATTGGTTTTTCCGCACCGAAGCCAATTGCCGTCAGGCGCTTGGCATCAATACCTGATTTTTCTACCAAGTATTTCTTTACAGCATCAGCGCGTCTTCGGGAAAGATTTTTATTGTAGTTCGGATTCCCGGATCTGTTAAGGTTATCGGTATGTCCTTCAATTGTTACGTTTAAATCCTCATATTTCTTCATAACATCAGCCAGAGCATCAATATCCTTGGAATAGTTTCCCTTGATGGCGGATTTGTCGAAATCAAACAATACTTCGAGGGTCGTTCTTCCCTTCTCCACGATCTCCGGAATAGGACAACCATCTTGATCAACCTTCACTCCGGCAGGCGTATCGGGACACTTATCGCAACCGTCGCACACGCCATCTTTGTCGGAATCCTTGGGACAGCCGTTCTCATCTACTACACAGCACGACGGCGTATCAGGACATTTATCGCAACCGTCGCAGACGCCGTCTTTGTCGGAATCCTTGGGACAGCCGTTTTCATCAACAATACAGCACTCGAGAGTGTCGGGGCATTTATCGCAGCCATCGCAGACGCCGTCCTTATCGGAATCGACGGGACAACCTTCATGATCAAGGATACAGCATGATGGCGGATTGGGACATTTCTTAACGGGTTCCGGTGGAGGAGGAGGCGGTTCAGGTTTTTTACCGCCAAAATGATAATTGAAACCGAGTGAAAGAATATGATCGTGTATGGTGGCATCCAGATTATTGATTCCGTAGTCGCTCGTAAAATAGCGATATCCGAAATCAACCGACAAACTGGGAATGATTTCCAGATTAATTCCGGCCAGTGCCTGCCATCCGAAATTATTATCGGTATCATCTGTTAATCCCGACTCCAATTCGGCAAACGACCAACCGATCCCGCCCCCGAGATAGGGACGAATCATTCCCAGCGGATACCTCAACAGAAGATTGCCCATGAGATTGTCTGCCTTGAAATGTCCCGTTCCCGGTTCATCAATATCGTGTTTTGCCAAATGGGCATATTCCAACTCGGCAGCCAGCCATTTGAACGGAAAAATATACCCTGCTTTCGCTCCGGCGGCCCAGCTGTTGTCCAGCTGAAAATCGGGTCCTCCATCAACTCTCAGATCGTCGGGCACGATGAAGCCGCCAAATACGCCGACATATAAGGGATCATAAATTTCAACCGGTTCCTTGGTGGCGTATATGGGTTCTGCTGACGAATACGATGCAAAAGTTAAAAGAAATAAAGCGGTTAAGATAAAACCAAGATAAGACAAAGAAGATTTTTTCATAAGAAATCCTCCTTTCACGCAAAGGGTTAATGATACTGGCATCTACTAAACAGGATACCTTATATATAATTAAATTTTAAAAGTAAAATTATATTTTACTAAAAAATGATCTACGAATCATTACGGAAAGGTTATGTTTTCCGGTCAGTAAACAAAAAAAGAGCCTCGCTGACGAGACTCCTTTTTAGATTTTCTGGCGGGGCCGATGGGACTTGAACCCACGCCCTCCGGCGTGACAGGCCGGCGTTATAACCAACTTAACTACGACCCCAAAAAATCTTTATTATTCTATATTCACTTTTCAATCCGATATCAATGGTAGGCGGAACAGGGATCGAACCTGTGACATCCACGGTGTAAGCGTGGCGCTCTCCCGGCTGAGCTATCCGCCCGCAATGCTCTCAAAACGCTGCGAGGCTTCTAGCAACATTGATATTTCTTGTCAAGTCATAAAAGCTTAAAAAAGCTTTTTAATTGACCGATTGGGAACGCATCGGAACGTCGGCATCGACAGCCGGTCTCATCTCTCCCTCGTCCTGAACGAAAGCCAGTTTCAAAACATCATCAATATGTTCCGCAAAGATAATTTTCAGAGCTTTTTGCACGTTCTGAGGGACTTCCGCCAGATCCCGCTGGTTGTCCTTCGGGATAATGACCGTTTTGATGTTGCCGCGATGAGCCGCCAGAACCTTTTCCTTGATACCGCCGACCGGCAGAATTCTGCCCCGCAGGGTGATTTCCCCGGTCATGGCCAGATCTGCACGCACTTTTTTGCGCAACAAAACGGAGGCGATGGACGTCGTCATGGCGACACCGGCGGAAGGACCGTCTTTCGGAATAGCACCCTCCGGCACATGAACGTGAATATCAATTTTTCTATAGAAATTCTTGGTCAAACCGAATTCGTCGGCACGCGACCGGATGTAGCTCAACGCCGCCTGCACGGATTCCTGCATAACATCGCCAAGTTTGCCGGTCATAATCATTTTTCCGTTTCCTTCCATGATGGAGGCTTCGATCGACAGAAGTTCTCCGCCGACCTCCGTCCAGGCCAGACCGACCGTCAGCCCTATTTTATTCTTTTCTTCTATTTCACCGTGATGGAATTTGGGCACACCCAGATACTTACCGACCGATTTAGATCCGATGACCACCCTTCCTTTTTTATCGTTATTGACGATTTCCTTGGCTACTTTGCGGCAGATCGAAGCGATTTCCCGATCAAGATTGCGGACGCCGGCTTCGCGTGTATATTCGCGAATGATTTTCAACAAGGCGCCGTGTGTAAATTCAATATTCTCCATCACCAGGCCGTTGGCTTCCACCTGCTTGGCAATCAGATATTTTTTCGCGATCTGCAGTTTTTCCGGTTCCGTGTATCCGGCAATGCGGATCACTTCCATTCTGTCCTGAAGCGGCGCAGGAATCGTCTGCAAAACATTCGCCGTCGTAATAAACATGATTTCCGACAGGTCGTAATCCAGATCCAGATAGTTGTCGTTGAACGCAAAGTTCTGCTCCGGATCGAGCACCTCCAGAAGCGCAGCCGACGGATCGCCTCTGAAATCGGAGCTGAGTTTATCCACCTCATCCAGACAAAAGACCGGATTATTGGAACCGGCTTTTTTCAAAAGCTGGATGATTTTTCCGGGCATCGCTCCGATGTAGGTCCGGCGGTGTCCTCTGATCTCCGCCTCATCGTGAACTCCACCCAGAGAAATACGGACAAATTTTCTGTTCGTCGCCCTGGCCACCGATTTGGCAATGGATGTTTTTCCCACACCCGGAGGACCGACAAGACATAAAATAGATCCCTTGTTTTTCTTGACCAGAGATTGAACGGCAAGGTATTCGATGATGCGCTCCTTAACATTCTTCAATCCGAAATGATCGGCATCCAGAATTTCTTCGGATTCTTTCAGCGTGTATTTGTTTTCCGTTTTTTCCGACCAGGGCATGTCGAGTATCCAGTCGATGTAATTCCGGACAACGGTGGCTTCCGCGGACATGGGGGTCATCATTTGCAGCTTTTTGAGTTCCTGCTTGACTTTTTTGACCGCCTCCTCGGACATTTTCTTCTGCTTCAGGCGTTTTTCCAACTCGTTGATCTCATTTCGGAAATCGTCTTTTTCGCCCATTTCCTTCTGGATGGCGCGCATCTGCTCGTTGAGGTAGTAATCCTTCTGCGTCTTCTCCATTTGTTTTTTGACGCGGCGCTTGATCTTTTCCTCGACCTGCAGAATTTCAATTTCCGAAAGCATCAGGGAATAAATCGCTTCCAGTCTCTCGCTGATATCAAATATCTCAATGATTTTTTGTTTGTCTTCGAGTTTGACATTGAGATGAGTGATGACTACATCGGCAAGCTTTGAAGCATCCTCAATCGCCACAACCGTGCCCAGCATTTCGACGTGAATTTTTTTGCTGAGCTTGAGGTACAGTTCGAAAGATTCTTTGATGCTGCGCATCAGGGCCTGTTTCTTGACGTCGTTGCCGTCGTCAATATCGTCCACTTCGTTGACTTTCACCAGAAAGAAATCGCTGTTCGGAAGGTATTCTTTGATCATGCCTCTGGTCTTGCCTTCAACCAGCACCTTCACCGTGCCGTCCGGCAGGCGCAAAAGCTGAATAATGATGCCGATGGTTCCGACATGATAAATATCTTCTTTCTTCGGATCGTCATCCTTGGCGTTCTTCTGCGCGACCATGAAAATACTCTTTTCGTATTTCATCGCCGACTCCAGTGCGGCAATGGATTTCTCACGGCCCACAAACAGAGGAACAATCATATGAGGAAACATGACAACATCTCTCAACGGCAAAAGAGGGATGATGGCCGTTTTTTCCTGTTCGTTTTCTATCTTTTCATCAAACATACTTTCCCTTTACTGCATTTAAGCGGATTCCGATTTGGATTCGTAAATTAAAATTGGTTTTTCTTTTTTCAGAACGACGTCTTCATTGATTACACATTCTTTGATATTATTTTGCGATGGAATGTCATACATCACTTCCAACATGGTATTTTCCAGAATCGAACGCAACCCGCGGGCGCCGGATTTTCTCTCCGTGGATAAGCTGGCCACCGCCTTCAAGGCGCCGTCGGTAAATTTCAAAACCACGTTTTCCAGCGCGAATAATTTCTTGTACTGCTTGATGATGGCATCTTTCGGCTCGACCAGAATCTTGATCAGCGCGGCTTCATCCAGTTCATCCAGAGTGGCAATGACGGGCAACCGGCCGATGAATTCCGGAATCAGACCGAATTTCAGCAAATCTTCCGATCGGACTTCACTCAACAGTTCACCGATGCGTTTTTCTTTCTTGCTTTTAATTTCCGCGCCGAACCCCATGGCGTTGACGCCCAGCCTCTTGGAGATGATGCTTTCCAGATCATTGAAAGCGCCGCCGCAGATAAACAAAATATTGGTCGTGTCCACCTGGATAAATTCCTGCTGAGGATGTTTGCGACCGCCTTTGGGCGGAATATTGGCCATGGTCCCTTCCATGATCTTCAAAAGGGCCTGCTGCACTCCTTCGCCGGATACGTCGCGTGTGATGGACGGATTTCCCGACTTCTTCGCGATTTTATCGATCTCGTCAATGTATACGATTCCCTTCGACGCACGGGCGACATCGTAATCCGCATTTTGGAGCAGACTTAAAATAATATTTTCCACATCCTCGCCGACATAACCCGCTTCGGTCAGGGTAGTTGCGTCGGCAATGGTGAACGGGACATTCAGAAACTTGGCCAGAGTCTTGGCCAGCAAGGTTTTACCGGAGCCGGTGGGACCGATCAGCAGCACATTGCTTTTCTGAATTTCTATACCGTCGGATTCGACGCGCGAAAAAAGTCGTTTGTAATGGTTATAGACGGCAACCGACAAAATCTTTTTTGTTTTTTCCTGACCGATGACGTACTGATCCAGAAATTTTTTAATCTCTTTCGGATACGGCAAGGCTTTTTGAGCGTCTTTTTCAATCAGCTTATCGTCTTCTTCTTCAACAATATAACGGCAGAGTTCAATGCACTCGTCGCAAATATAGGCTGTCGGCCCCGCTACGAGCTTGCGTACCTCGCTTTGCATTTTCCCGCAAAAGGAACAAAAAAGCATTCCGTCATCCATTCTGTTATTCTTGCCTTTTTTTATCACTTATTTCTCCTTGGCCCTGACGGCTGAAGCATCCGGCTTTCTGATAATGATTTCATCAATTAAACCGTATTCTTTGGCCTGTTCACTGCTCATAAAATAATCCCGCTCCGTATCATTGACTATTTTAGCCAGCGGCTGTTGTGTCAAATCGGCCAGGATTTTGTTCAACTCGTCCTTTAATCTTAATATTTCTTTTGCCTGAATGTCAATATCCGTTGCCTGTCCCTGAAAACCGCCCAGAGGCTGATGGATTAAAATCCGCGAATGCGGCAGTGCGAATCTCTTTTTTCTTTCTCCCGCCGCCAGAAGGAGGGCTGCCATACTGGCCGCCTGTCCCATGCATACCGTAGAAATCGGTGATTTGATGTAGCGCATCGTATCATAAATGGCCATCCCGGCACTGACAATGCCTCCCGGTGAATTCAGATAGAAGAAAATTTCCTTGTCCGGATTTTCGGCTTCCAGATAAAGCATTTGAGCGACAATTAGATTGGCCACATTGTCGTCGATCGCCGTACCGAGAAATACGATACGGTCTTTCAACAAACGGGAATAGATATCGTATGCCCGTTCGCCCCGGCCATCCTGTTCAACCACCATAGGAATCAACGTCACGATTTCGCCTCCGTATTCAGTCCGACTTTTTCCACGACCTTAATATTTGCATTCTGTTCAATAAAGTCAAATACCTTTTTTTGAACCAATTCCATCATCAGGGAATCTTTTCTTTCCTCAATATTATACATTTTCTGGAACGACTCGTAATCTCTCCCGCTGTGTTGCGCCAGTTCCTGAAGATAGCTTTCCAGATCGCCGTCCGTCGCGGTAATGGATTCTTTTTCCGCAATCTTCTTTAACACCAGGAAAGATTTAACGATTTTTTCCGCGTCGGGTTTGTATTTGTCCTTCATTTTCAGGTTGAAGTCCATGGCGGTATTCTCATCGATACCGGCAGAGAGCATTTTTTGCTGCGTTTCCATCATCATGTAATAGATCTGCCGTTCAACCAGCGCGGAGGGAACTTCCAATTCATTTTCGCTGACCAGAATGTCTGTTATTTTGTTTTGCAACTTAACCTTGTCCATCTCGCGGGCTTTGTCTTCCAGGGTTTTCCGGACATCATTCTTGAAATCTTCAAAAGATTCATATTTTTCAAAATTTTTAATCAAACTGTCGTCGTTTTCGGGCAATTTTTTTTCTCTGATGCTCTTAACGGTAACGTGAAATACCACTTCCTGGCCGGCAAATCTGCTTTCATGATAGTCCGTCGGAAACGATACGTGAATGTCTCTTGCTTCACCTTTTTTCATTCCGATCAGCTGATCTTCGAAACCGGGGACAAATTTCTGGGATCCGATTTCCAGAAAATAATCGTCTGCTTTCAGTTCCTTGTATTTTTCGCCGTTCAAAGTTCCTTCGAAATCCATCACAACGAAATCACCCTTATCCGCCGGGCGGTCATCGGTCACTTCCTCCATGGTGGCAAACATCTGCCTTATTTCGTCGATTCTTTTTTGCACGTCATCATCGGTCACTTTAATCTGTTCTTTCTCCACGTCTATGCCTTTGTAATGACGGGGCTCAAAATCCTGTTCCGTTTCGAAAGACGCTGAAAAAGAAAAGTTAGTATTATCCTTGATACCGTCCTGATTGATTTCCGGTCTGGAAACGGGCACAATCCCCTTTCCTTCCAAAGCCTGCCAGTAGTATTTATTGACAATATTGGTGATGGTCTCTTCTTCCGCCTGATCTTTAAAATATGTTTCCAGAATTTTACGGGGAATTTTGCCGGGGCGAAAGCCTTTAATTTTAGCCTTTTTACCCACTTCCTGATAAACGGCATCCAGTTCATTTTTAACGTCATCCCAGGGTATTTCCAGTGACACCTTCTTTTTGACCGGGCTTAAATCCTCAACATTTATAACAACCTGACTCACTATCCCTTCTCCTTTATCGTTGAATTATGCTTTTTCGTTTTTTAAAATCTGGTGCGAGAGAGGGGAGTTGAACCCCTATTCCGCATCGCGGGCTGGATCCTAAGTCCAGTGCGTCTGCCAGTTCCGCCACTCTCGCATGGACATTCTTATATATTCACTTAGTTTAAGATTGTCAACGCAGATTATTTTGCAAAATCACAAGAAATTTCATCTATTTAAGATTTTACGGCCCCATTGTTTATTTGATTGTCTGCTTTTATGCAAGAAAAAATAAATTTTCTTTTCCGGACGCTCATCGTACAGAAACCAGATGAATCGCGAAAGGATGCCTTGTCGAATGCCCATTTCATTCAACCGGTATTTAAACACAAAGGGCAAACCGGATAGGTGGTTTGCCCCTTAAATTAATTGGTCGGGGCGAGTGGATTTGAACCACCGGCCCTCTGAACCCCATTCAGATACGCTACCAGACTGCGCCACGCCCCGATGAAATACAAATTGACGTGCGTCATTACCATTACGGCCAACCCCTGTCAAGGGTAAATAAATTGACGCTTATCGCAACGATATTTTTATGTCGTGAGATGGATTATTCCCCTTCATTCATAAAAAAATCTTAATAATTAATTGACACTTTTTATGTTTTTATGCCTATAATAAAAAAGTTAACATGACACAAAGGAGTTTTTTTGAAACTAAGAGACGTTAAAGAAATATTGGACGCCCATGTCGTTGTCGGTGAAGAAAAACTGGACATGGATGTGCATACGGCTTTCGGCGCCGATTTAATGAGTGATGTTATGGCCTTTGCCAAAGCAGGCAGCCTTTTGCTGACCGGATTGACCAATCCCCAGGTCATCAAAACCGCTGCCAGCCGAAATATTGCCGCCATCATCGTTGTCCGGGGAAAAGAGCCCACAACCGAAGCCATCGCAATGGCCAAAGATCTGCAAATTCCGATTTTAACCACAAATTATATTTTATTTGAGACGGCCGGCATTCTTTACAGTAAAGGAATTGTGGGCTGTCTGAAAAAAGTTGAAAGCGGTTTTTCCAAATAAAACGGTCCCCCGGTTTTCTCAGAACATTCAAAATATCGAAGATCCATTTTTTAAGTTATTTTTAAAAGAATCACTTGAAAACACGTCGGTGCGTGTCGAAATCTCTCTTTTTCTGTTCGTTTTTTTTGATTTTAACAAAATGATTTCATTGACAGTAAAGTCTCTTCTATGATAAAAGATTTTTAATTTAATTTTAGATATTTAAAACGAAAATAACCTTTTTCAGCAAGGAGATAATATTGAAGCTTCGTGAAGTCAAGGACATACTCAATGCCGATGTGATTGTTGGAGAGGACAAGCTGGATATCGAGGTTGAAACAGCTTTTGGAGCGGATCTGATGAGTGACGTTCTCGCTTTCGCCAAAGCGGGAAGTATGCTGCTTACGGGACTGACCAATACACAGGTTGTCCGAATCGCCAATGTCTTGGATATTGCGGCAATCATTTTAGTACGCGGCAAGAAACTTTCCACCGAAGCGATTTCTCTGGCTACGGATATTCATATTCCGATTTTAACGACAAAATATATTTTATTTGAAACGGCCGGTCGTCTTTACGCGAAAGGTATAGTCGGCTGCCTGGAGAAAGTTGAATCCGGCAGTGATCGAATCTGACAAAAACCAGCACATATTCACGTTTGACGTTGAAGGAGGTAATTTCAATGCCGCGGGAACTGTTTCCACCCGCATTAAATCCCTTCTGAAGCAATTACAAATGCCTGATGATGTGGTCAGGCGGTCAGCCATTGTTTCCTATGAAGCGGAAATCAACATTGTCTCCTACGCAAAAAAAGGGGTAATCCGGATAACGGTCAGTCCCGACCAGGTAATGATCGAAGCCGACGATACGGGTCAGGGAATACCCGATATCAACCTCGCCATGCAACAGGGCTATTCCACGGCCAATCATCTGATCAGAGAAATGGGTTTCGGCGCCGGCATGGGATTGTTCAACATCAAGTCGTACTCGGACAAATTTGACATCACATCGGAAGTGGACAAGGGAACATTTTTAAGAATTATCATTAAAGAACACGTTACATAGAGGATGGATTATGGACATCGGAATCATTGCAGAAAAATTAAACCTCAAATTCATGTCGGCGTCCGACAGAAAAGCGAATAACGTTACAGGAGGGTACACGGGGGATCTGTTAAGCGATGTTATGGCCAATTCACACCGAGGAGATGTCTGGATCACCAGACAGATTCATCAGAATATCGTTGCCGTCGCCACGCTGAAAGAGCATGCCGGCATCATTCTAGTCAACGCCTGCGAGCCGGCCAAGGACACGCTGGAAAAAGCCGTTCAGGAGAACGTGCCGATACTGGTATCAGACCTTTCAGCATTTGAATTAACCGGCAGAATCTATAACTTGCTGCGTTCGGATAAGTAAGAGCGAATTCTTTATGTCTCCCCGGCACAAAGCTGCCTGATATTGTATTGTCCCGTCCGGAAAACATGATGAAAGTTTTTAATTGCGACCTTCACATTCACACCTGCCTGTCGCCCTGCGCAGAACTGGACATGCATCCCGCCGCTTTAGTGGAAAAAACCATTGACGCCGGTCTGGATGTGATTGCCGTCTGCGATCACAACGCTTCAGAAAATGTTCCCTATGTGATCAAGGCGGCACAAGGCACGCACTTGAAAATTCTTCCGGGAATGGAAATAACGACCAGCGAGGAAGTGCACTTTCTTGCCCTGTTCGATTCCCTTTCCGATTTGATCGCCCTGCAGCATTTCGTCGATCTGCATCTCCCGGGAAAAAATGATGAGGACCGGTTTGGGGTTCAGGCCATCGTCAACGAACACGGCGAGGTAGAAGGACTCAGCGATAAATTATTGATCGGAGCTACGGATGTTGCGTTGAATGATTTGCTCACCGTCGTTCATCATTATCATGGACTGGCGATTGCCTCGCACATCGACAGGGAAAGTTTCAGCGTCCTGGGACAGCTCGGTTTTATCGACGACAGCATTCATTTTGACGCACTGGAAATATCGTATGCAACCGGAATTCGGCAGGCGCGGGAAAGATACGCGGATTTGAAAAAATACGCTTTCATCACCTCATCCGACGCCCATTATTTGAAGGACATCGGCAGAGCCACAACGAAAATCATGATAAACGAACCGACGCTGTCCGAATTGAAAATGGCTTTTTCAAGGGAAAACGGCCGTTATGTTGTGGAATAGTCAATGCGTCAGCATCCTCTGTATGCATCGTCGCATCGTTGCCTGGACCCGACCTTTTTCCGACGATGCGGCCGAGCTGTTCATGCTGCGCTTTTAGACTTTAAGCCTTACGCAATCCTGAAGGCCTTTTTACAGATCTCGTCGGGTTTTGCGATTTGCTTCGGAAACCCGGAGATCCATGAAACGGGAGATTTATAACTCATGCTGGAACTTGCCGCACACATTCTGGATATTGCCGAAAACTCTGTTCGGGCCGGCGCCAAACTGGTGAACATCACCATCATCGAAGACGACAAGAAAAATCTTCTTTCCATTGAAATCAATGACGACGGACACGGCATGACCGAAGAGGAAATTGTCAAGGCGCTTGACCCTTTTTACACCACAAAAAAAGTCAGACGCGTAGGACTGGGCCTTCCGCTTCTTGCGGAAGCCGCAAAAAGAGCGGGCGGCGACCTTCGTCTGAAATCGGTCAAAGGCAAAGGAACAAAACTCAAAGTCACCTTTCAGCTCGATCACCTGGACAGGCAACCGATGGGGAATATCACTACGACAATACGCAATCTTATTGCCGGAAATTCTTTTGTTGACTTTCTTTATAAACATAGGCATAATGACCGCCGGTTCTCACTGGATACGAGAACAATCCGTAAGGAAATCGATGATTTACCAATAAATCATCCGGAAATTTTAAAGTATATTAGGGATGTTATCGATGACGGTTTAGAGGATATTCAATCCCGCGCGTAACAGACCAATAAGATTGAGGAGGAAATTGATGAAGTCGGAAGATAATGAACTCTTGAAAGAATTCACGCCAGAACAGGTGGATCAGCTAAACAAAATTATTAAGAAGCACAAAGGGAAACCGGGGAGTTTAATTCCGGTTTTGGAAGAAGCGCAGGTATGTCTGGAATATCTGCCCGTTTCCGTGCAGAAGAAAATTGCCAAAGAACTCAACCTGCCTTTGAGCCGCGTTTACGGTGTCGTTACATTTTATTCATTCTTCACCATGACGCCGCGGGGTAAACATACCGTCCGCGTCTGTCTTGGAACGGCGTGCTATGTGCGCGGAGGAAAGGCACTGACCGAAACCCTGCAGAAGGAATTCGGCATTCACGAAGGCGAAACGACGCCAGACAGGATGTTTACGCTGGAGTCCGTTCGCTGCCTCGGCGCCTGCGGTCTCGGACCGGTTGTCGTTGTGGATGAAGATGTCCATGGACGCGTCAAACCATCCAAGTTAAAAGAAATACTAGCCCAATACAAATAAAATAAAAAAAGCCGGGAGGAAACGTCAATGGCTAAATTGACCATAAATGACTTAAAAAAAATAAAGGAAAAAGTTCATAAGGAAATGTCTCTCCGAGACGGCGAACGTCGTGTAAAAGTTACCGTGCATATGGGAACCTGCGGCATCGCCTCGGGAGCCAAGGAAGTGATGGACACGCTGCTTCAGGAAATTGAAACAGCCGGAGCCAATGATGTCGTCGTCACCACATCCGGGTGCATGGGATTATGCAGCCGCGAACCGCTGGTAACGGTGGAAATCCTGAATCAGGAACCGATCAAATACGAATATATGAATTCGAACAAAATGAGACAGGTTTTCAAAAGACATATTCAGGGCGGAGAAATTCAGACACCTTTTGTGCTGGCCCGGGGAGCTGAAGTAATCAAATAATATTTTCCATCGATAATGCTTGTTGCCACAAAGCACGATGATTTCATAAGGAGGATGTAGGCTAAATGAAAGTTTTACGCGCACATTTACTGATTTGCGGAGGCACCGGCTGTCAAGCTTCCGGGAGCCCTGCGGTAAAAAAAGCTTTATTGGAAGAGCTTGATAAAAAGAAATTAACGGAAGAGATTAAAGTTGTTGAAACGGGATGCAACGGCTTTTGCGCCCTCGGCCCCATTATGGTCGTTTATCCTGAAGGCGTCATTTATATATCCCTGAAACCCGAGGATATGGCGGAATTGGTGGAGGAACATCTGGTCAAAGGACGAATCGTCCAGAGACTTCTTTATCGTGAACCGACAACGGATCAGATTATTCCCACGATGCAGGACATCCCCTTCTTCGCCCATCAGGAACTCAGAGTCCTCAAGAACCGCGGTCTGATTGATCCGGAAAAAATCGAGGAATACATCGCCCGCGATGGCTACGCCGGCATGGCCAAGGCGTTAACCGAAATGACCCCCGAACAGATCGTGCAGGAAATTCTGGATTCGGGATTGAGAGGACGCGGAGGCGCCGGATTCCCGACAGGTTTGAAATGGAAATTTGCCGCACAATCCAAGGGCGACGTCAAATACGTTCTTTGCAATGCCGACGAGGGAGACCCCGGAGCATTCATGGACAGAAGCGTCCTGGAAGCCGATCCGCATGCGGTTCTGGAAGGCATGGTGATCGCCGCCAAAGCGATCGGATCAAAACACGGATACATTTACTGCCGCGCCGAGTATCCGCTGGCCATTCACCGTTTGAATGTGGCCATCGATCAGGCTAAGAAAGCCGGCCTTTTGGGCAAAGATATTCTGGGCACGGGATTTGATTTCGATCTGGAGATTTATCAGGGCGCCGGCGCATTTGTCTGCGGCGAAGAAACGGCTCTGATGACGTCTATCGAAGGCAAAAGAGGTATGCCGCGCCCCAGACCTCCCTTCCCTGCCGTTGCCGGTCTGTGGCAGAAACCGAGCATTTTGAACAACGTGGAAACGCTGGCCAATATCGGACAGATCGTTCTGCGCGGTGCCAAATGGTACGCCTCCATCGGAACGGAAAAGAGCAAGGGAACAAAAGTTTTTGCGCTGACCGGAGATGTGGCGAATGTCGGTCTGGTGGAAGTTCCTATGGGAACAAAATTGGGAACCATCGTTCACGATATCGGCGGCGGCATTCCCAAAGGCAAGAAGTTTAAAGCCGCTCAGCTGGGCGGACCGTCCGGCGGCTGTATTCCCATTCAGCATTTGAACGCGCCTGTCGATTACGAGAAAGTTGCTGAACTCGGCGCCATCATGGGCTCCGGCGGTCTAATTGTCATGAACGAAGACAAGTGCGCGGTGGACATGGCCAGATTTTTCATGGATTTCTGTCAGGATGAATCCTGCGGCAAATGTACACCCTGCCGCGAGGGAACCAAACGCATGCTGGAAATCCTAACCAATATTACCCAGGGCAAGGGAAAGGAAGGCGACATCGAGCTTCTGGAAGAAATGGCCCAGGTTATCAAAAACGCCGCTTTGTGCGGTCTGGGACAGACGGCTCCCAATCCCGTATTGAGCACCATTCGTTATTTCCGCAATGAATATGAGGAGCATATCCGCGATCATCGCTGCCGCGCAGCCGTATGTTCGGCGATGTTCAAATCACCCTGTCAGCATACCTGTCCGATCGAAATGGATATCCCTGCTTACATCGCTCTGATCAGGGCTGAAAGATTTGACGATGCCTACAAAATTCTTCTTCAGACCAACCCCTTCCCCTCCGTTTGTGGAAGGGTCTGCGATCATAAATGCCAGACAAAATGCCGTCGCGGCAATCTGGATGAACCGGTCGCCATTAAATTCCTGAAGCGATTCATTACCGACAACGCCCCCAGACCCAAAGTCGACCCCGTTTTGGTCAGCAGGAAAGAAAAAATTGCCGTTATCGGCGCCGGTCCAGCCGGTTTAACGGCCGCGCGCGATCTGGCTTTACGCGGCTACAAGGTGACCGTTTTTGAAGAACTGCCCAAACCGGGTGGAATGCTTTACTGGGGCATTCCGTCCTATCGTCTGCCGCGCAACATTCTGGACGGTGAAATCGACGATATCCGTGCGCTCGGCGTGGACATCAAACTCAACACCCGGGTCGGCAAGGATATTACCTTCGCCAAACTCGAAAAAGAATTCGATTACGTCTATCTGGCCACCGGTGCTCACAAGAGCCAGAAGATGGGTGTCAAAGGCGAAGATCTGAAAAATGTTTACGGCGGCGTTGAATTTCTGAGAGATTTTAATGCCAACGAAGAAAAATGGCTCAACGGCAAAAATACGCTGGGCAAGAAAGTCGCCGTGATCGGCGGCGGTAATTCCGCCATCGATGCAGCGCGTATCGCGCTTCGCCTTGGCTCTGAAGTGACCATTCTCTATCGTCGCTTGAGACAGGATATGCCCGCGGCCGAGGAAGAAATTAAGGCGGCTGAAGAAGAAGGCATCAAGATTGATTATCTGGTCGCTCCTTTGAACGTCGAAGGTGCAAAAGGTAAAGTGACAGGCATCACCTGTCAACGCATGAAACTGGGCGATTTTGATTCCAGCGGTCGCAAGAAACCCGTTCCGGTTGAAGGATCCGAATTCACCCTGAAGGTGGATGCGGTGATCTCGGCCATCGGCCAGGTCCCGGATATGAGTTTCATCGATGCCAAGCGAGGCGTGGAAATCAATAAATGGGATTGCTTTGCTGTCGGCAAGGTTTACAAATCCGGCACAACCAACCCCCGTTATTTCGCCGGCGGTGACGCTGTAACCGGTCCGGATACCGCGATCGGAGCCATTGCTGCGGGACATCAGGCTGCCGACGATATCGATGCCGCCATTCGCAAAGCGAACGGTGAACCGGCTTATGAAAAACCGGCACTTGAAAAAATCGATATCCCGCTCATTATCGATGAAGAAACCGTTGAAGCTCCGCAGATGGCAATGCCTGAACTGCATCACGAAACCCGTAAGACGAATTTCGTGGAAGTGGAGCTAGGCTTCAAACGCGAAGACGCTATTAAAGAGGCGTGCCGCTGCCTGCGCTGCGACGCGGCTGTTTAATTTACTCTAAAGGTAATGCAAAAAAAGAGGCTTGCCCTTGTCGGGTAGGCCTCTTTTCTTTGGTCGATTTCTAAAAACAAAGACTGTGGAAGAAGCATCCGAATTGTTGATTAAGACAATTTGAATTTTAAGAATTTGTTTGTGCTTTTCTGCGTTAAGAATCTGTTCAATTTATAGTTTGTTCCTTTCAAGCCTGAAAAATACCCCAGTGCATACAACGTTTCATTCTTCCTGATATCGACTCTGCCGGCACCCTGCAATTTCTTAATGGCCCCCACCTGACACAACGCCTTAAAATATTTCTGGAGGGTGATTTTTTTTATATCTAACGCCTGAAGAATGGCGTTGTAGAAATCCTGGTTTGTGATAAAACAGGCATAGGGATATCTGCCTTGATATTTCGGTTCCTCCAGTTGAAACAAATAGCGGAAAGGTTTTTTGGTTTTGGCGCTTCGGCTATCTTTCTTTTCAAGCTCATTAAGAATTTCACAAACCTTGTATTTTATAATCAACCGCTCCACCCTCGGATCGTCATTCATCCATTTCCGGGCATATCCGAGCTTCTTTCCCCGTAATTGCCGATGATAGACGTTCTCGATATGTTCTTTGTAATTGATTAATACACTGTAAAACGTCGCAATCGCCTGGGACTCCACGTAATCAAGCCATTCGCCCTTCCCTTCGTCCTCGTCATCCGTATTTCTTTCCTGCGTCGCCTGGTCGATCCATGCCCGGAATATGCCGTCAAATTCAGCCTCCAGAGAATCTATTTTTTTATGATCGTCCGCAACGCTTGATGACGTGTCTTGCACCGTTTGTTCATCATCCTTAATCAGGTAATCGATAAATGCGGAAAAATCGGCAAACTCCTTTTGATAGTGCATTTTATATTTATTGTGTGTCGAGGTGACAAATTTTTCATAATTTCCATTCCAGCTCTCGAATAATTCTTTTTGAGTTTCAAAATAATGCCGGAGATTTTGGTCCTGCCGGTTTCCCAGATTTTCTTTTTTTTTGCGGTTATTTTCCATGCCTGCTTATAAACCTCCAAACCAGTATCCGTATAAAATATCGACAACGTTTTTTTTCAATTGTGTTGACCGGTTTAAAAAAAATATTCCTCTTGCACAATCATCTATAAGGACCTTCCATCGGGATGTCAATTCTTTTGAGGTAACTATAAGTTCTTGAACTTATTCATGACTTACGGTTCTTCATATATATCACAAATTATTACCTTTTTTTTGACAAATTTAACAATTGAGCGTATAAGGAATCGTTAAATTTCTGGCAACAACTGCCCTGAGCTCTGCGTGTATAAGCAATGATTCATTCATGCATACATGACAAAGACCGGCAGTAAAATAACATTGTTTCAAAATATTCAGAAAGGAGATGAGATCATGCCACGATGGACGTACAAAACAAACATTATTGATCTGGATCAGGTGATCCCGCCCGACAAAGTCCAATGCGACCTGTCAGGAGACTGCATTGTCACGGATCTTCAGGGAGGAGGCCTTCCGCATTTCAAGGAAATGCTCGACAAGGAAGGCGAAGGCGAATGGGAGCTTGTGCAGTGCCAGTATCACGGAGGCAAACTGCTGTGCATCTGGAAAAAGGAAATTAAAGAAGCCTTTGCCAGTTAATCAATCCGGATTGGTCTGTCATCAGCCCTTCCGTTGAGCGCGCATAACGATAGAGGCTGATCAGGGATGAAGGTGAAAAAAATCCAGTCATGCGGCTTTGATGCGTCGTACGCTGGTTATTTTAATGAATGGAGGTAGTAGTGTCATGGCTTTTAATGCACCAGCCAAAATGGTAGGTCTTGTCGGCAATGCCGGCGTTTACAAATCAAAACTTTCAGTATTTCAATTTCTTATCCGGGGCTTCATGGCAGGAGCCTACATCGCGATCGGCGGTGCGCTGTGCACCGTGTGTTCGACCGGTGTAGCGCCCATCCTTGGCCCCGGCATCGGCAAATTAATCGGGGGTGCGGTGTTCCCCGTCGGATTGATTGCCATCGTTCTCACCGGGATGGAACTTTTTACCGGAGACTGTATGCTCGTCCCCATGGCCGCAATGATGAAACGGTGTACATGGGGTTCGGTTTTCAGAAACTGGTTCTGGGTCTATATCGGAAACGTTGTCGGTTCTTTTTTCTATGCCTATATGATGGCGGTTGGCCCGTTTGTGGACGGCACCGCGGACGGCACGCTGGTCGTCAACGCCTTCGGAATGACGGCGATCAATATTTCCGTGGCCAAGATTCTGACGTACAAGGCCGTCGGGACCGCCGGCCTCTGGTCCTGCTTCATGAAGGCCATCGGTTGTAATTTCCTGGTCAACATCGCAATTTTGCTGGCCATTACGGCGGATGACGTGATCAGCAAGTTTTTCGGAATCTGGTTCCCGATCATGGCCTTCGTTGCCACCGGATTTGAACACTGTGTCGCCAATATGTATTTCCTTCCCACAGGCAAGTTCCTGACGGACTGGTATCCGGCCACCATCGAAAAAGTCGGCGGCCTTTTGGCAGCCAACGGCGGTTTAAGCTGGGGGGACATCTGGTTCTGGAACATCATTCCGGTTACCATCGGCAATATTGTCGGCGGATTTCTTTTCATCGGTGTGGCCTATTTTCTGATGTTCAGAAATGAACTTCCGAAAGACTAGAGGAATCGCAATTGTCACTACCGGCATGGATAACTTTTTTTATCTGCGCGGCGGCCGTATTCATTCACTATATGCAGGTGAGGAATACCCGGTTTTTGCTCTTTGCCATTCCCGCTTTGCTCGCTCTTCTCATTATTCCGATGCTTTTGGCATGGATGAGTCGGAGAACGTTAAATAAAGCGGCTCAAGAAAACGTGTCCAAGGCAAAGTTGTACAAAATCGGCAAAGTGACTCCGGCCATGACGGGACAGGTTGTCAGCATCAAAGGCCATGTCAAAAAAATCAGCTTTCGATGGCTCAACAGGCCGCATTTTCATGTTGAAGACTCAACAGGCCGGATCCGGGTGATTATGTTTACCGCACCCGATGACAATATCCGAGAGGGAGACCCCGTAGACATACTGGGAATTGTAATCAAAAATATTTTCAAACGCGGCACCCCGGCCATATCGGCCGTCAGCGTTAAGAAGAACGAATAGATAACAGACACTTTCAGGAGGTCGTCATGAATTCAAGAGAAATCATCTTTCTAATAGGATTTTTAATTCTGGGCATAACGCCGGTTTTCGCGCAACAGCTTCCCGGCGGAGCAACGGAATTGATCATGCTCGCAGGCATGCTGATTTCCACATCCACAGCTTTTGTTAAATCGTAACATCCGGGCAGAGCGAAGCGGCGGCCGGTCGTCTTCGCTCTGCCCCTCCATGATCTTTCCATAAAACAGGAAATTGCTTACCGGATTTTGGCTAATTTATTTTTGTTAGTGTTTTCATCAATCGACACATCCGTACATGCGCCGATCTCATTGCATCTTTCCATCGGCCGGGTTTGAAGCCGGAATCGTGGCTTCTTATCTCTTCTAAAAAGAACGGCTTGCTTTTTTGCTCAAAAAGAAAGTTTCGAGCCTTATGAATCAATATAATTTTCTAATATTATTCATAACATAAAATCCTTTCCATCCCTCCGAGAAAACACGACTTTGTGTTTGACAAAATAATGTATTGCAGCTATAAGCGGCAGTCAAACTGCTGACTGATAAGTTTTCGAAGTCCAAAGAGAAATTTGTCCCATTGGAAGCCCGTTCAGTCGTATTACAGGCAGCTCAATATAAGAAGAAGTTATAATAAATTTACTAAAGTGAGGTAAGGAATTTATGGCAAATGAAAATTTAGAAAGTAAGAGGTGGTTGATTGCCGGCGCGGCTGTTATCATTCAGTTGTGTCTCGGCACCGTGTACGCATGGTCGGTTTTCAAGAATCCTTTGATGCAGATGCATGGATGGGAAGGCAAATCTGTTCAGTACACGTTTATGCTGTTGATGCTGATCATCGGATTAGCGGCTGCTTTCGGCGGTACCTTGGTTGATAAAAAGGGACCGCGTTTTGTCGCCACCATCGGCGGCATTTTATTCGGTATCGGCACCCTGGTGGCCGGGTACGCAGATCAGGTTGGGAACATTTATTTGCTTTACCTGGGTTTCGGCGTTAT
This sequence comes from Smithella sp., assembly GCA_017993615.1. Classification (GTDB taxonomy): domain Bacteria; phylum Desulfobacterota; class Syntrophia; order Syntrophales; family Smithellaceae; genus Smithella. The sequence continues at coordinate 28,058 of JAGOMJ010000031.1, forward strand.
CGCCGCTCTGGGTAACGGTTTCGGTTACGTTACGCCGATTGCCACGCTCATTCGCTGGTTCCCGGACAAACGCGGTCTGGTAACCGGTCTTGCCGTGATGGGTTTCGGCGCCGGTGCTTTCTTCATGGGGAAAATTGCTCCCGTGATGATCAAATCCTTCCAGCAGATCGACCCCGCAGGAACCATGATCGCTTCCGGCGTTGCCAACACCTGGTATATCTGGGGTATCATATTCCTGATTCTTGTTACAGGTTCCGCTCAGTTATTTAAAAATCCTCCGGCCGGTTGGCTGCCCAAAGGATTCACACCTGCCGCCACAACCGTGTCCGCGGCGGATTCCTTTACCTTCGGAGAAGCTGTGAAAACCCGTCAGTGGTGGATGCTCTGGGCCATGCTGTGCCTCAACGTTTCCGCAGGGCTTGGCTTGATTTCCCAGCACTCTCCTCTGGCACAGGATATTTACAAAAAAACTTATGGGTTAACGGGAGACCTGACGCCTGAACAAGTTGCGATCGTTGCCGCCGCCGGTGGCGCTGTTGTCGCTTACGCCGCCATCTTCAACGGGCTGGGCCGCTTGTTCTGGGCAAAAATTTCCGATAATATCGGCCGCAAAATGGTATTTCTTATTATGTTTGCCACCCAGGCCGTTTTGTATGTGCTCGTTGCCAAAGGTTTTGTTGCAACATACTGGCTTTTTGTCATCGCTTCCTGTTATCTTTTGGCCTGTTACGGCGGCGGATTCGCCACCATGCCTGCTTTTGCCGCTGACGCTTTCGGTCCCGCTTACATCGGTAAAGTCTACGGGTTTATGTTGACGGCATGGAGCACTGCCGGTATCATCGGCCCTTATGTTTTTGAAGTATTCAAACCTCAGGCGCTCACGATTGCCGCCGGCTTATTGACCCTCGGTTTTGTCATCGCACTGATTTACACCCCTCCGAAGGGCAAAAAAGCCTGATACGTCTTATCTCAAAAGCCCCGTCCGTATTCAACGGACGGGGCTTTTTCACACCTTGCCGCACATTTGCGTCTATCATTATTTTAATTCTGTTGACATTTAACAGGGTATTGTTTATTCCATTACAAGCTTCGCTTGTCCGCTGTCTTCTTTCGCCTGGGCCTCAATGTATTTCCGAATTACGCTCTCATTTATCCCGACCGTTGAAACAAAGTAGCCTATCGACCAAATACCTTCCACTCC
>JAGOMJ010000076.1 GCA_017993615.1 Smithella sp.
AGAATCATTTCTTTGGCGATGCCCATTCCAACCAATCTGGGCAGACGCTGCGTTCCTCCCCAACCGGGGATAACCCCGATTAAAATCTCCGGCTGGCCGAAAACGGCTTTTTCTGATGCGAACCGGATATCACAGGACATCGCGAGTTCCGTTCCGCCGCCCAGCGCAAAACCGTTGACAGCGGCAATAGACGGTTTCGGCATGGTTTCGATCAGCCTGAATGTACGATGCCCCAATTCCATGACGGGAACCATTTCCAGGGATGTGGCATTCTGCATCCGCGCGATATCCGCTCCGGCCACAAACGCCTTGTCTCCCGCACCGGTTAGAATTACTGCCTTGATTTTTTCATCCTTTTCGCAGATGGTTACCGCGTCCAGAAGTTCCGTTAACACGTCAGTGTTCAGGGCGTTGAGAACTTTAGGTCTGTTAAATGTTATTGTAGCAATTTCCTCTTCGACGTTAAAAAGTATGTCTTTGTACTCCATTTTCTCCCTCTTTCTTGTGAAAATGCCGGAATACGGCAAATCGCATTCCGGCATTCACATTTTTTTATTAACCTTTTCTTTTCTTTAATTCTTCCGCCCGCAGTTCCTTGCGGAGAACCTTTCCTACCGTGCTCTTGGGAAGTTCTTTGCGAAATTCCACTTCCGTCGGCAGTTTGTAGGTCGCCAGATGAGCCTTGCCGTATTCGATCATTTCTTCCGCCGTGGCGGTCTGGCCTTCTTTCAGAACGATGAAGAGTTTCACATTCTCTCCGCGCTTCGCGTCGGGGATGCCGATGGAGCAGGCCTCCTGAACTTTCGGATTTCCGTAATAGACTTCATCGATATCCCGCGGGTAAACATTGTACCCGCCGGAAATAATCATATCCTTCTTGCGGTCGACAATATAAAAATATCCATCCTCGTCCATCGTGGCAATGTCTCCGGTGTACATCCAACCGTCCTTCAAAACGGTGGCCGTTTCCTCAGGCATTCCCTTGTACCCCTTCATAACCTGCGGCCCCTTGATGATCAGCTCTCCGGGTTTTCCAATCGGCATATCCGTAACACCGTCATCCAGATCGACGATCCGGGCAAGAGTATCAGAGGCAGGAAGTCCGATGCTGCCGATCTTCTGTTTTCCAATAAACGGGTTCATGTGCGTTACCGGACAGGTTTCCGTCATGCCGAACCCTTCGGAAATATAAGACCCGGTCTGTTTCTGGAATTCCTGAATTACTTCCACGGGCAGGGGCGCGCTGCCGGAGAAAGCTCCTTTGATACAGCTCATGTCCGTTTTCTTCAGATCGGGATGGTTGAGCATGCCGATAAACATGGTCGGTACCAACGGTGTAAATGTGGGTTTGTATTCCCGAATGGCCTCCAGAAGCGGCTGCGGCTGCGGCCGGGGAATCAGGAGCTGATTCCAGCCCAGGGCGACCGACAGATTCATGGAGCAGGACATTCCGAACACATGGAAATACGGCAATGCGCCCAGCATGGTTTCTCCACCGCGGCCGAATGTCGGGAACCAGGCGTTAATCTGCTGCACCTGTTTGCTTAAATTCCCATGCGTCAGGATAACGCCTTTGGACACACCGGTCGTACCGCCGGTATATTGGTACATGGCGATATCGTCGAAGGTCAGTTTCACTTTCGGCGGATTCGGCTGATATTTTTTAATGCAATCCATCCAGCGATACACGTCCGGAGCCGCTTTGACATCGGCGAAGGGGAATTTTTTCAATTTTTTACCAAGAAATCGCTTAATCGGATTCAGGAAGTCCCCGATGCCCATATAAACAATCTGTTTGATTTTTGTTTTCGGCCGCAAATCAATCATGCGGTTCCCGAGGGCATCGAGCGTAATCAGAACCTTGGAATCGGAGTCTGTAAACTGATGTTCCAGTTCGGGATCGGAATAGAGCGGATTATTCAGAACAACAATCGCACCGATCTTTAAAATAGCGTAGTAGGCCACTACACAGGGGATGCTGTTGGGAAGAAGAATCGCCACGGCATCTCCTTTTTTAATGCCGAAATCCGTCAGACAGGTGGCAAAACGATCTACCTGATCTTTGAATTGACGGTATGTCATTTTATAACCGACAAATACCATGGCCGTATCATTGGGAAAGTCTTTTGCGGATCTTTCGAGATAGTCGGGCATCGTCAGTTCTTCATAATTGATGATTTCAGGAACGCCCTTTTCGTAGGATTTCAGCCAGGGCTTGCTCGCGTAAGAGATGTTTTCTGCCATAATACTCCCCTCCCCTTAATAAAATTTTTTGGAATGGCGCATTATACTCTTCTGAAGTATAAATTCAAATATATTTTTAAATCCGGCCCGCAAGAACAGGCAAAGTGGAGCCCGGAGCGCCGGGAAAAAGGAGCCGCGTTTGAATTTCAAAAACAAAGCGGCAAAATGACAGGACGTTGCAAACATCCTTATAAAAAAAGCCCGGCTGGACATCAAGCCGGGCTTTTACAAAACATCGATGAATGTTTACTTACACAGAGCAGGTGTCAAAATTGACCTTCACTTCTTCGATACCCATTGCCTGGGCAACAATTTCAGCAATATCCAATGCAATCATGGAATCGATTTTCTGTCTGTCTTTGATACCGTCCGAAATCATGGTTAAGCAGAACGGACAACCGACAGCCACCGTGTTTGCGTTGACCGCAATCGCCTGATCGGTCCTCGCGTTGTTGATGCGGTCGCCATGTTCTTCCATCCACATTCTCGCTCCGCCGGCGCCGCAGCAGAAGCTCTTGGACAGGTTGCGTTCCATTTCGACAAGCTTCGTTCCCGGTATAGCATTCAGAATGCTGCGCGGTTGAGCGTAAACCTTGTTGTAACGGCCGAGGAAACAGGAATCATGATAGGTGAAGGTTCCGTTCAACGGCTGTGTGAATTTAATCTTACCCTTCGCAATCAGATCGGCAATAATCTCCGTGTGATGATACACTTCGTAGTTGCCGCCGAAATTGGGATAATCTTTTTTGATGCAGTTGTAACCGTGCGGACAAATGGCGATGATCTTCTTCACGCCATAGCCGTTCATGACTTCAATATTGGCCTGAGCCTGCATCTGGAACAGGTAATCGTTACCGCCGCGCATTGCGGAATCACCGCAGCAGCTTTCTTCCGTTCCCAGAATACCGAAGCTGACACCGGCCGCCTGCAGGATTTTGGCGAACGCCACAGAAATCTTCTTGCCGCGATCATCAAAAGAGCCGGAACAGCCGACATAGAAGAGATATTCAACATTGGGATCTTCCGCCAGCGTCTTGATACCCAGTTCTTTCGCCCAGTCACCGCGCAGATGCCCACCGATACCCCACGGGTTGGAGTTGTTTTCCATGTTTCTGTAAGTCAACTGCAGTTCGGGAGCGAAATCGGCTTCGGTCAGAACTTTGTAACGACGCATGTCAATAATCTTCTGGATATGCTCAATCGAGGATGAGCAGTTTTCCATACAATACATACAGTTGGTGCAATCCCATACGGCATTCAGATCGACCACATCGCCGATCAGAGCTTTTTCCGGGGTTTCGCCTTCGGCCGCTTCAGCGGGAGCTGCCGCTTCAGCACCTTCCGCAACGGGAACCACGGCTTTGGTGGCCGCCAGAGGCGCCTGTTCCAGCCAGAATGTCTTGATATCCTGAACCAGTTTCTTGGGCGACAAATGTTTGCCGGTCAGATAGGCCGGGCAACCATCCTGGCAGCGTCCGCACTTCGTGCAGGCGTCGGAATCAAAAATCTGCTTCCAGGTGAATTCATCCAGCTTGGACACACCGAAGGATTCCTGATTCTCAATATCACGAATCGGTTCCACATATCCGGTCGGCTTCAGCGTCGCGAAGAAATGGTTGGCCGGTGTGGTAATGATATGCATCAAACGGGAGTATGGAATGTAAGCAATAAAACCGAGTGCAATAAATGTGTGCGTCCACCAACTGATGGAATGCCAGGTTTTGGCTGCTTCAATATCCAAGCCGGAAATCACATTGGCCAGGGTCCAGCCGACAAATGACCACCCTTCCCACGTCGCATAACCGGTAAGCGGATCCAAAGTAGCGTGAATACGCAAGGCTTCAATAATGAATCCGGTCACGATGATGCCGCCGATCAGTAAAAGAACGATGCCATCTTCAGGCGTGGTATCCGGAGTGCCTTTATAGGTGAGGCGATCCGGTTTTTGAATGTACCGGCGATAGGCGGCCATCAATACTCCGATCAGCACCAGCAGACCGAACAGATCCATCAGGAAGGAGAACCCGAGATAAAAACTGCCGCGCAAAAACGCCCAGCTGAACAACGGCTCCGTGATGTGAAATTCTCCGGCATCAAAAGCGGCTCCGAAAATCAAAACAAAGAAACCAAAAAAGATACAGCCATGCATAATTCCCGGGTATATATCTTTCCATGTTTTGACCTGGAAAAATCCGTTCATAATGAGAGACTTTATTCGTGCAGGAAGCTCGTCCACACGGATTTCATCCTTGCCCATCGCTTTCCAGAGCTTCCAGCGTTTGTAAACACCGTAGGCGAATATCGCCATGGCAATGGCAGTAAAAAGAAAAAGGAACGGCTCAAAACTATGAGCGTTCCAGAAAACCTGACGACCTTCATTCCCTATTCCGATAGGGCTAATACCATGATGTTCCATTGATCCTCCGAAATAATTGAGGTTTTTTATGTATTTTTAACTTAATTTTTCTTTCAAGTCCGAAGACCTGAATTGATAATTTAATAAAAATTCTTTGCGGCTGTTTTATTGTAAGCTTCCGGCAAGGGTTCTCCTTACCGGAAGCTTTGTGAATATCTTAAGCCAGCATTTTCTTGCAGACGGCGGTCAGTTCGGGAACAACTTTGAACAAGTCATCCACAACGCCGAAATCGGCCTTTGCAAAAATGGGAGCTTCCGCATCCTTATTAATAGCTGCGATGCATTTCGATGAGCTCATGCCCGCCAGATGCTGAATCGCACCGGAAATACCGCAGGCGATGTACAGATTCGGAGAGACAACCTTACCGGTCTGTCCGACCTGATCTTTCTGGGGACGCCATCCGGCATCCACCGCCGCACGGGAAGCACCGACGGTGCCTTTGAGCACGTCAGCCAGTTCTTCCAGAATCTTGTATTCATCCGGACCTTTCATACCACGACCGCCGGAAACAATAATGTTGGCTTCAGTCAAGTCAACCTTGCCGCTGGTGTCTTTCTGCACTTCCAGAATCTTGCTCTTCTGAGCGTCAACAGCAACGTCAACCTTGGTGACAGCGCCGGCTTTGGCGTTTTCCACCGCCGGGAAAACATTGGGACGAAGCGATGCCATCGCCGGAGTGGTATTGAAGGCCACTTCGCCGAAGCATTTACCGGCGTACATCGGACGAACGGCGACGAGTTTCCCGCCGTCAATCTTGACGTCGGTGCAGTCTGTCGCCAGACCGCCGGCCAGCTTGGCAGCTACGCGGGCGGAAAGATCCTTGCCCTGAACGGAAGCGCCAAACAATGCGATCGCTGCATCATTATCTTTTAATATTTTGGCAACAACCTGAGCGTGTGCTTCGGTAATATAGGGCTCCAGAGCCGCATTGTCGCCGACAAAAACTTTATCTGCACCGAATTTACCCAATTCGGCAGCCATACTCTCTACACCAGAACCAAGCAGAATGGCGCAAACTTCATCGCTTGTCTGATCAGCCAGTTTTCTGGCCGCGGAAACAAGCTCAAAGCTTACTTTACGCAGGGCGCCGTCTCTCTGTTCTGCAATTACATATATTCCTTTTGCCATTTTTCAATTCCTCCGCTTTTAAATTAAATAACTTTAGCTTCTTCCCTGAGACACCGGGCCAATTCCGCCGCCTT
>JAGOMJ010000032.1:0-1572 GCA_017993615.1 Smithella sp.
CTCCGTCATCAGAAGTGAAGAGGCAGGAATGATGAAATTACACAAAAATGAATTCGCCATGTATATGCAAAAAGTCCCCCGTTTTTTCCCCAAATTATCTCTTTTGAATGAACCGGAAGAATATATTGTAAGACCCAAGGTGCTGAAGAGACACATATTTGATGCTCTCTGGTTCATCTGGATCGTCGGGATTCTTGAAGTTATCGAAGCGCTGCATGAGTTGCACATTATTCCCATACTATTCAAAATCTATTGATGTTTCTGTTTCCGGGTCCTGCCCGCAATGCTTCCTCGCTTTCTGATTTCTGCATGCATCATTCGCAAGAATTGCATCTTCACACGAATGCGGATTATCAGGCAGAAAGAATATTCATGATGAGATGAATTTTTTGCGGCCTTACCGGGGGAGCAAGGCTATCAACTTTTTTCCATCGTCTTATGGAACTGAACTTTCGGCCATTCTTCCATGGTATGGCCGAGGCGCCACTCGCTTAACGCCAGATAGACCAGATTCCCTTCGGTATCCAGAGCGAGGTTCGTTTGATTTTTCTTCTGAAAATCTTCCATGATTTTGGCGTCGTCGCAGGTCACCCAGCGGGCGGCGGCGTAGTCTGTCTTTTCGTAATCGGCATAAACGCTGTATTCGTCTTTGAGGCGCGACATCGTGACATCAAACTGCAAAGCGCCCACCGCGCCCAGAATATTATCCGAACCCCATAAGGGCCTGAAGACCTGAATCGCTCCTTCTTCGGAAAGCTGCATCAGACCTTTTTGCAGATGCTTCATCCTGAGCGGATCTTTGAGCCGCACGCGGCAGAAATGCTCCGGCGCAAAATGTGGAATGCCGGTGAACTTGAGCGGTTCCTTCTGCGTAAAGGTGTCGCCGATTTTGATGGTGCCGTGATTGTGAAGGCCGATGATGTCGCCGGGATAGGCTTCTTCGATGTTGGTTCGGTCCTGCGCCATGAAAATCGTCGCGTTGGCCAGAGAGACTTCCTTGCCGATGCGGTGATGGATGACCTTCATGCCGCGCTGAAATTGTCCCGAGCAGATCCGCAGGAAGGCGATGCGATCACGATGCGCCGGATCCATGTTGGCCTGGATTTTAAAAACAAATCCGGAAAAATCCTCTTCCTCGGGTTCCACGGCTCTGGTGGTCGTCGGTCGGGCGGCAGGCGGCGGCGCGATCTCCACGAACGCATCGAGCAGTTCTTTGACGCCGAAGTTGTTGATGGCGCTGCCGAAGAAAACCGGCGTCTGGCTGGCTTTCAAATATTCCTTCAATTCAAACGGATTGGCCGCGCCTTCCAGCAGCGCGACTTCCTCGCGCAGTTCATCCGCCTGGCTTTCCAGCAATTCATCGAGCAGCGGATCGGACAAATCGTTGATGGTGATGCCTTCTTCCGAACGGCGCGCTTTCCCCGGCGTAAACAAATGAAGTTTCTTTTCAAACATATTGTAAACGCCCTTGAAACGCTTGCCCATGCCGACAGGCCAGGACAGCGGCGAGCATTCGATTTGCAGTTTGTCTTCGATATCCGAAAGGATTTCCAGCGGCGGCAGACAGTCGCG
>JAGOMJ010000032.1:1672-28269 GCA_017993615.1 Smithella sp.
GGCCGGAACGCCTCATCGAAGATGTCAGGACTTAAAACCGGCGCAATGTACGGCAGCACATGATCACCGGACAGCAGGAATTTCATCTCTCTGCAGAAAAAGCAGACATGTCCGGCGGCATGTCCGGGCGTAGAAATTATTTCAATTTTCCAGTTCCCGAATTCGCGGACGTCTTTATCACGCAGAAAATCCGCGGCATCAAAATCGGCAATGATGCCGCGAATGTTTTCATATTCTTCAATAACCAGACCGATTTGTTCTTGGGACATGCCCTGGCGCGCATAGTAGATTCGCAACTGTTTAATGGTTGGACCGGCCTCGCGAAAATGCCGGTACTCTTCAAAAGCCGCCTGGGCAAGATGAATTTGTGCTCCCGACCTTTTTTGCAGGACTCCCGCCATGCTGCAGTGATCCGAGTGCACGTGGGTCAGATAGATGTGTTGAATATCTTCGATGCCGAAACCGATGCCGGATAAATCGTTGCCCAGAGTTTCAAAAGCCTGCGGTGTATTCAGCCCCGTGTCAAAAAGCGCCAGTTTTCCTTCATAAATAAAAAGATAGGCGTTCACGTGTCTTAAGCGATAGGGCATGCGCAACGTAATCTGGTAAAAATCTTTTTCAATTTTACTGATCATATCGGATATCGCGATCGATGGACATTATTCTTCGCGGCGGCTTTTCATCTGGCGTTTGGTTGCATCCAGTTCCATTTTTCTTAAGCGAACGCTTTTGGGCGTCACCTCCACCAGTTCATCTTCGGCAATGAATTCGATCGCCTGATCGAGCGATAAAATCCGCGGCGGCCGTAAAATGACCGTGGCGTCGGATGTGGATGCCCGCATATTCGTCAGCTTCTTTTCCTTGATAATGTTCACGTTGAGATCGGAACTGCGATTGCGCTCGCCCACGATCATGCCCGCGTAAACATCCGTGCCGATTTCCACAATCATTTCACCCCGGTCTTCCATCGCGTAACTGGCGTAAGGCGTAACGCGGCCCGAGCGGTCGGCAACCAGCACACCTGTCGTTCGCTGCGGGATGGAACCGAACCACGGCGCGTAATCTTCCAGGAGTGAATTCATCACCCCGCCGCCTTTGGTATCCGTCAAAAACTGATTGCGAAAGCCGATCAGTCCGCGGGAAGGAATCAGAAACTCCATGCTGACCCGGCCCGACCCTTTGTTGACCAGACTTTCCATGCGTCCTTTTCTGATGGATAATTTTTCGGTAATTTTCCCCACGAATTCTTCCGGGATATCCAGGAAGAGTCTTTCCACCGGCTCGCACGTTTTGCCGTTTACCTGCCGCGTGATGACCTGCGGACGCGACACCATCAGTTCGTAACCTTCACGGCGCATGGTTTCAATCAATACCGCCATTTGCAACTCGCCGCGTCCGCATACTTCAAAGGCGTCAGTCCGCTCCAGTTTTTTGATTTTAATGGCGACATTTCTCAATTGCTCTTTTTCCAGCCGCTCCAGCAGGTGGCGCGAAGTAAGATATTTCCCTTCTTTCCCGCCAAAAGGACTGTCGTTGACATAAAACATCATGGACACGGTCGGTTCATCCACCAGTAGACGAGGTAGCGGCCGCGGTTCAGCCAAAGATGATATGGTGTCGCCGATTTTGACATTTTCCACGCCTGATAAAGCAATAATATCACCAGACTCAACGGACTGGGCTGGTTTTTTTGCCAGACCAAAAAAAGTATAAAGGGCAGTCAGCTTGACGCCGGGAATTATTTTATATTCAGTGCAAAGACTGTAATTGGTATTCATCTCTAACTTGCCGCTCTGTAGACGGCCGACGGCAATTTGTCCGACATAAGGATCATAATCCAGATTGGTAACCAGAAACTGCGTAATAGCTTCATCGTCTCCCTGCGGCGGAGGTATGTATTCAATGATGGTCTGTAGCAGCGGCTGCAAATCGGCACTGTCATCGCCTATTTTTTCATGGCTGATACCGGCCTTGGCGTTGGTATAGAGAATAGGAAACTCGATCTGATGCTCTTCAGCGCCCAGATCGATGAACAGATCATAGGTTTCGCTGATGACTTCCTCAATGCGCGCATCAGAGCGGTCGATTTTATTAATGACCAGAATAATGGGCAGGCGCAGGCCGAGCGCTTTTTTCAAAACAAAACGGGTTTGCGGCAGGGGACCTTCGCTGGCATCCACCAGCAGGATTGCGCCGTCAACCATGTTGAGGCTGCGCTCCACTTCACCGCCGAAATCGGCGTGACCGGGCGTATCCACAATGTTTATTTTGACATCGTTGTAATTAACAGCGGTATTCTTGGCCATGATGGTGATGCCGCGTTCCCGTTCCAGGTCCATCGAATCCATCACGCGGTCTTCCACAACACGGTTGGCGTGAAAAACCCCCGTCTGCTTGAGCATGGCATTGAGCAGCGTGGTTTTCCCGTGATCGACATGAGAAATAATGGCAATATTGCGTAAGTGAAACTTTTTCATCCTATTAAAATCCTTCCGGGTCCTGATTGTTTATTGAAATAACCGAGTGACAGCCGTTTTGAGCGCAACCGGTTTTTGCTTTAGACTAAAAACCGTAATTTGAGGGGGTTATGCATTAATTTTCTTGACTTGTAAATGTCTTTTTCCTATGCTCGCAAAACCCGGCTTCAATATATTCTTTTTCCAGGAATAAAAACATGCTGAATTTCTTACCGTCCAAACTTGTAGGAGCGATTGCAGGACTGCTGCTTGTTGTCAATGTGTTGTTCTGGATCACTATTTTATTCATTTTCACCCTTCCCAAAATTCTCATCCCCTGGCCGTCCCTGCTGAAAGTCATCAACAAAATTCTGCAGTGGATCGGCGAAAACTGGATTGCCTGCAACAGCGGCTGGATGTGGCTGACGCAGAAAACACGGTGGGATGTTCAGGGAGCCGAGAACCTGAATCATGAAGGCTGGTACATGGTGGTCAGCAACCATCAATCGTGGGTCGATATTCTGGTGATGCAGCATTTGTTGAATCGTAAAATTCCTCTTTTGAAATTCTTTATCAAGCGGGAACTGATCAAGGTGCCTTTGATGGGTTTCGCCTGGTGGGCGCTGGACTTCCCTTTCCTGTATCGCCACAGCTCCGAATATCTGAAACAGCATCCCGAACAGGCGGGCAAGGATTTTGAAGCAACCCGCAAAGCCTGCGAAAAATTCGCCACTATTCCCACCAGTGTGATGAATTTCCTGGAAGGAACACGTTTTACCCCGGCAAAGCATGACAAACAGAAAAGCGAATACAAATATCTCTTGCGTCCCAAATCCGGCGGACTGGCGCTGGCCTTAAACGTTCTGGGCGAAAAATTCAGTTCCATGCTGGATATCACCATCGTTTATCCCGACGGCATTCCCGGGTTCGGAGATTTCCTCTGCGGCAGGGTCAAACGCATCACCGTGCGCATGAGAACCATAGAAATCCCGAAGACCCTTTTGCAGGGCGATTATGAAAATGATCAGGCGTTTCGTGATTCCATGCACAAATGGGTGCAGAAACTCTGGCGTGAAAAGGACAAGCAGATACAAGCGCTGATGAAAAAATGAAGCCCCCGTGAGGAATGACGTTGCCGGCATGAAAATAACCGGATGGCCTGCCGGAGAAGATTTTCTTTCGTGAACTGAAGAAAAAAGCGGTGCTGTTTCCGTAATTGACGAATTCTGAAAATTATGCAATATTTCAGGCAATTAAATTATTGCGACATCACAAAAAAAATAACTCGTCTCAGAACAAAACAAATTAACAGAGGAGGAGTTAACGGCTAATGAGTAAAACATTAGGGAAAATTTTTACTATTCTGGCGGTCGTTATTCTGGCCGGTGTTTTTAACGCCAATGCTGCAGAAGAAGCGCGCGACGGCCGTTTCATCGCCTACGATGACGGCACAGTATGGGATTCGCAGAGCAATTTGTTATGGGCCTCCCACGATAACGGAAGCAATATAAACTGGTCGGATGCGGAGGAATATTGCAAGACGTATGACGGCAGCGGTTACAAGGGATGGCGCCTGCCGACAAAAGATGAATTGCTGACCTTATACGACCGGTCTATCTTCGGCAATAACGGGTATCGTCTGACAAAACTGATTACCCTGAGCGGCTCGTATCCATGGACATCCGACGTTCAGGGTTCGGAAGCCCTGGTGGTCGGTTTCGACAAAGACCGTCAAATGTGGTTTCCCGAGTCCGTCAACCACAAAAGCAGAAACAGGGTACTGCCCGTGCGTTTCGGCAAGGAAGGCAAGATGACTGTAGCCGAACCGAAGCAGGAAGAAGTGCCGCCGCTGCCTCCACCTCCGCCGCCGGAAACGATAGCGCCGCCTCCTCCTCCCCCGCCGGTGCAGGAGAAGGTCTCCATTTCCCTCAATATTGAATTTGATACTGCAAAATCGTTCATCAAGAAAAAGTATCACAATAACATCAAGCAAGTCGCGGATTTCATGCAGACGTATCCGGATACCAACGTTGTTATCGAAGGCCATACGGATAACGTCGACCGTTTCAATAATCCCGAAAACAATATAAAACTCTCCCAGGCACGGGCCGACAGTGTCCGCAAATATTTGATCGATAAATTCGGCATCGATGAGTCCCGCATCACCGCTGTGGGTTACGGACCCTCCAGGCCGATCGCCGACAATAATACACCTGAGGGACGTATGAAGAATCGCCGGGTTGAAGCGGTTATAGAAAAAATGGTTACAAAATAGTTTCCAAAGCTTTCAGAAATTCAACACAAAATGCCCCGTGATTGCGCAATCACGGGGCATTTCTCTTCTCACACAAGAAAATCTCTTGACAAAAAAAGGATTTTTTACTTTAATTTAAATAAATAGTTAAAATAACTGTTTAGTTTAAAATATACCGCAATCCTTTGTATTTTATAATATTCTAATTTAACATAAAAATATGGACCGCAAGCGCAAAGATAAATCAGATAAAACATCAGAACGCATTATGGCAGCAGCCAGAACGGTTTTTGCCCAAAAGGGATACAACGGCGCACGCATTGATGAAATTGCAGCGCGCGCCAATGTAAACAAAGCAACCATCTATTACCAGATCGGCGACAAGGACACGCTTTATACCGGCGCGCTCCATCAGGTGATCGGTCATGTCGCCCGGGACATCGCCGACGCCGTTTCGCGCAAAGTTCATCCGGAAGAAAAAATGAAGGCCTATATCACTTTCATCGCCGGCGCCGTGGAGGCGAATCCCGATCTGCCGCCGATGATGATGCGCGAAATCGCTTCCGGCGGCGCAACGCTTCCGCGACTTGTCATCGAGGATATTGCCTCGGTTATGAGCATCCTGGCGGGCATTCTGGAGGCCGGTAAAGAACAGGGGATATTCATCGAAACATCGCCTTTTCTGATTCACATGATGATTATGGGAACGATTCTTTTTTTTAAAAAAGGGTCGCCCATCAAAGACAAACAATCCTGGCTGCCGGAAGCGCTTCTGGCGTATGATCAAAAAATAAGCGCGAACCTGGGGGAGGAAGTGGCGTCTTTAGTGCTCAAAGCGATAAAACAATAACCATCTCAATCAAAACGGAGGTCGGCATTGAAAAAAAGAATCATTTTTGTTGTCTTTATCATTTTCTTTCTGATTGTCGGAGCGCTCGTTTATTTCGGCCAGAAAAGTAACCGGGAGAAAGAGCTCGTATATTCCGGCACGATCGACGCAATCCAGGCCAATCTGTCGTTTCAGGTAGCCGGCCGCGTTTCGCAGGTTTTCGTTCAGGAAGGCCAGTCGGTCTCGCAAAATCAGATGATCGCCGAACTGGACCGTTCGGAATTCGAATCCCGCTTCGAGCAGGCCCGGGCGAATCTGGAACGCGCGCAAAAAACCAGAAGACAACTGGAGACGGTGCTGGAACTCAGCCGGAAAACGCTCCCCGCGGAAGTTGCCCGGGCTAAAGCCGGCGTCCAGAGCGCAAAAGATTCCTTGAAGGATGCGGAAAAAAATTACAGGCGCTTTGAAGAGCTGTTTGGCAAGAACGTGGTTTCGGAAAAAGAACGCGACGCCCTGAGACTGCAATATGACGTTGCGCAATCACGCCTGGCTGAAAGCGAATCCGTTCTGAAGCTTGCGCAGGGGAATCTGACCAGAATCGATGCGGTCAAACAGGATATCGACGTGGCGGCCGCACAGATCAACGCGGCTGCGGCTTCCTTAAATCAGGCGGAAATCCAGTTGAACTACACGCAATTGAAATCGCCGGCAAACGGCGTCGTCACCAGCCGCAATATCGAGCCGGGGGAAACGGTAACGCCCGGCAGGGAAGTCATTACCGTTTCCGATCTGTCCCGCGTTGATTTGAAAATCTTCGTTGATGAAACGGAAATCGGCAAGGTCAAGCCGGGGCAGAAAGTCGATGTTCAGGTTGACACCTTCCCGGGGAAAACCTACACGGGCTATGTGTCGTTTATTTCTCCGGAAGGGGAATTTACCCCGAAAGTTATTCAGACGACCAAGGAAAGGGTAAAACTCGTTTATCTGGTTAAGGTATCCATCGGCAATCCCCATCTTGAACTCAAAGCCGGCATGCCGGCAGATGCCTGGCTCAAATAGCGGAGTGCGTCCATGACCAAGGCACCGGAAAGCCCCCCGTCCATGGTGGACGTCAGAAATGTGACCATGCGCTTTAAAAGCGTCGAGGCCGTAAAGGATATTTCATTGCAGATTCCCAAAGGACACGTGCTGGGATTGGTCGGCTCCGACGGCGCCGGCAAGTCCACGCTCCTGCGTCTTGTCGCGACCATGATACAACCGACCAGCGGCAACATTTACATTGACGGTCTTCATGTCGTTACCGATAAACAAAAAATAAAAAATATCATCGGCTACATGCCTCAGCGGTTCGGACTGTATCAGGATCTGACCGTCGAAGAGAACATGGATTTCTTCATGGACATCTTTGCCGTGCCGCGGCGCGAGAGAAAAGAGCGCAAAGAAAAATATCTGGGCTTTTCCAATCTGCTGCCGTTTACGGACCGGATGGCGGGAAACCTTTCCGGGGGGATGAAACAGAAACTGGGACTGGCATGTGTGCTGGTGCATGAGCCGCAGTTGCTGATCCTGGATGAACCGACCAACGGGGTGGATCCGGTATCGCGCAGCGAATTCTGGGAGATTCTGGAAAACATGCAGAAAGAAGGCATGACGATCATGGTGTCCACCGCCTACCTCGACGAAGGAGAAAAGTGCCACAGGCTCGGACTGATGCACAACGCGATGCTTCTGGATCTGGCGCCGCCCGCCGTCATTCGCGGCGGGTATCCCACGCTGGAAGAGGCGATTATTGAACGAATCACACAAGCGGACGGAGCGCTGGCACATGACACCTTTCAACTCTGATTCCATTTCCGTCCGTCATCTGGAAAAGAGATTCGGCAATTTTGTTGCCGTCAACAAAATTTCTTTTTCCGTCAAAAAAGGCGAGATCTTCGGATTCCTCGGCTCGAACGGCTCGGGCAAGTCCACAACCATCCGGATGCTCTGCGGCATCATTACACCGACATCCGGCAGCGGCACAGTCGCCGGACATGACATCGTCACCGAGGCGGAAGACGTCAAACAATCCATCGGCTATATGTCTCAGAAATTTTCTCTTTATGAAGATTTGACGCCTTTCGAAAATCTGCGTTTTTATCTGGGCGTGTACAATGTTCCTCCCCCGCAATGGCGCGAGCGCATTGACTGGGTGCTGAACATGACCCGTCTGCAGGACGCGCGCGACCGGAAGACCCGGGAGCTTCCGCCGGGCTGGCGTCAACGTCTGGCGCTGGGCTGTTCGCTTTTGCACAAACCGGACATTCTGTTTCTGGACGAACCGACGTCGGGCGTGGATCCGGTCACCCGCCGGCACTTCTGGAGTTTCATCAGGAAACTGGCCGAAGGCGGCATGACCGTTTTTGTCACCACGCATTACATGGATGAAGCGCGTTTCTGCGAACGAATCGTGATGATCAATGAAGGGCTGATTGTGGCGGCGGGAACCCCCGCCGACATTATTGCCGGAGCCTGCCCCGGCGCGGCGGACGCCGATCTGACAGACGCGTTTATCAAAATCATGAAGAGAGACAAAGCATGAAGTTCATCCGACTCAAGGCCATCATCCGCAAGGAATTTTATCACCTGATCCGTGATTACCGCAGCCTTTATCTGGCTTTTGCCATTCCGCTTATCCTCATTATTTTGTTCGGTTACGCGCTGAGCCTGGATGTGGATAATGTGGAAACCGTCTTCATTGATTACGACCACAGCGACCTCAGCCGGGATTTCATCCGCAAACTCGACGCCTCTTCCTATTTTCATGTTTCGGGCATGCTGCCGTCAACAAAGGATGTGGTTCGTTATCTGGATGAGGACCGCGCCCGGCTGGCCATTGTCATCCCGCCGGATTTCAAAAAAAACATCGGCGCCGACCGGGAAACGCCGCTGCAGATTATCATCGACGGCAGCGATCCGACCTTCGGCAACATCATGCGCGGCTACATCAGCGCCTTTGTCGAACAATACAACCGGAAGCTCCTGATGGACTTTCTCAACCGGCAGGGACAGGAGCACATCAACCCTCCCGTGGATGGACGAATCCGCATCTGGTTCAACGAAGACATGGAAAGCCGCAATTTCATTATTCCGGGAATCGTCGCGGTGATCATCATGATCGTCGGCGCGCTGTTGACGTCCCTGGTCATTGCGCGTGAATATGAAAACGGCACCATGGAGACCCTGAAATCTCTGCCGGTCCGTGCCGGAGAATTGCTGCTGGGCAAAGCGCTGCCCTATTTCTTCATCGGGTTGACCGACGTGCTGATTGCGATTCTGTTGAGCCAACTGCTGTTCGGCATCGTGATGAAGGGCAGCTTCTGGCTGATGATTCTATCGTCTTCACTGTATTTAGGCGTCGCGCTGTCGCTGGGGCTTTTGATTTCCAATGTGACCCAATCGCAGTTGCTGGCCAATCAGATTGCGATCATGGCAACGTACTTGCCGTCGTTTCTGCTTTCCGATTTTGTTTTTCCCATCGTCAATATGCCGGCCGTCATCCAGGCCATCACCTTCATCACGCCGGCGCGATATTTCATTGACATCCTATCCGGGATTTATCTGCGCAATCTCGGATTTGCCTACTTGTGGCCGAGCATGCTGGTGTTGCTGCTCATGTTTATTGTCCTGACATCAATGAATTACAGACTGCTGAGAAAGGAAGGGCTATGAACTGGCTGAGAATCAGAGAGCTGGTCCGCAAGGAATTCATTCAGCTTTTCAGCGATAAACGCAACCGCGCGCTCATGGTGGTTTTTCCCTTCATCATGATGCTGGTGTTCGGTTACGTCGTCAATTACGACATCCGGAACGTCCGGATGGCGGTGCTGGATTATTCCAAAACCCATGAGAGCCGTTCGCTGATTAAAAGTTTTGAAGGCGGCAACATCTTCCACGTGACGCACAACGTCATCCATGACCGGCAGATGACGGAACTTCTCCTCCGGCAAAAAATCGATATGGGAATCAAGATCAGCCATGATTTTGCATCGGTGATCCGCGCGGGACAAACGGCGCCGGTTCAGTTGCTTGTGGACGGTTCGATGAGCAATATGACGTCCATCCGGGTGGCGTATACCGCGACGATTCTGGAGAAATTCAACCGCGAAGAATTGCGCAGGCTTTATCCCATGGATATGCGTTACGGGCGGGTCGATGCGCGCATCCGGACCTGGTACAATCCCAATCTCGACAGTCAGTTCTTTTTTGTTCCCGGCATCGTCGCATTTCTGATCATGCTGACAAGTTTCATCTTTACGTCCATAGCCATCATCCGGGAAAAGGAGGACGGCACCATGGAGCAGCTGATTGTCACCCCGATCAGATCCTACGAGTTTATCATCGGCAAAACCATTCCCTATATCCTCATTGCGCTTTTGCAACTGTTTGCCGTAACCGGCGTTGCCGTCTACTGGTTCGAGATTCCCTTTAAAGGCAGTTTTCTGCTGCTCTTGCTGGCCGCCTGTTTGTTTTTGTTGAGCACACTGGGCATCGGACTCTTCATTTCGACCATCTCCTCGACCAAACAGCAGGCCATGATGACGGCCTTCTTTTTCGTGGTGCCGTTTTTTATGCTCAGCGGGTTCGTGTTTCCCATTGCCAATATGCCCGACCCCGTGCAATGGATGACGTACCTCAATCCGTTGAGATTTTTTCTGGTCATCATCAGGAATATTTTTCTGAAAGGCGTTGGATTCGATGTGCTCTGGCCGCAATACCTGGCGTTGACCATTCTGGGAGCAATTGTTTTTACCGGCGCCATTGCCCGTTCTAAAAAACGTCTGGATTAGTGAAGCGTTCTCATATATTATACGCTCTCAACGTCACACCTCTTATTTTTTCCGCCCCGGGTGGAAGGGAATTCAAGGGAGGGGGAATTCATGCTCAAGGTTGTCGCGGATCAAAAAGCCATCAAAAAATATGCCGGACTTTTCAATAAAAAGTTCAAACCGTCTGTCGCCGCAACGATCAAGGTCAAGCTTGGTCATCAGGGAGCGAGTTTTCCGGCCCGGGTGCTCTGGTTGCAGGAACTGGGCATCTGGAAATTTTCCCAGGCTGTCAAAGAGGTTCGCTACTGGAACGCCTTCGGCCTGGATAAGCCCGGAGCGGCCAGCGTGCTGTCCATTGCCTCTGAAATCAATTTCCCTTGGAATCAGATCGACCGGAAGATGGGCGGCGCCTTTGCCGAGGATCACTGGGGAAACGTCTTTGTCATTCACCGCGGGAAGATCGGCGGCGGGAAAAAAGGCATCGGCAAATCGCTTTTTGAACAAAATTACCGCGGCGTCTGGTCATTTATGGAGGATGGAGACACCATCAGTCAGGTGGCAGTCATCGGTAATCTCCAATCAGAACGATTCGCCCTTCAGACGGCACAGTTTGTAAAGAAAATTGAAATAATGAAAACATCCGCCGCCGAGTCGGCGCAAACGGAAATGGATTTTGCGGAAATCAGTTTTCGGGAAGACCTGATCGGAAGCGAATCGCCGCTGCCGGAGGATGAAATCATCTTTGCCTGCGACCACGATCTGGTTGTCAGCCGCCTGGCCGCCGAGCTCCAGCGGCTGAAATTCAAAACGGGCAACGATAGCGAAAGCGAGCTCTTTGCCGTTGATACATCGGGAAACAGAATATCCCATATTTTTGACGTGGTGACCGATGCCAAAGAAAAAAACGTGATGGCCGCCGCCGGTCGATTAATGTTGCAGACATCGGCAGGCGCGTTGAACCCTCTTCCCGTTTTGGTGTTGCCGGACGATATCATGAATCATTACAAATCGGATTTGAGACGAATCCACATTTGCGTTATCGGTTTTCACTGGCAGGACACACAGGCGGTTTTTTCCGGACTGGAGAAAATCAGCATCCGCTAAGATCGTCGTCCGGCATGTTGATTTTTTAAAATGAATTGGATTGAGGTCTAACGCGGAAAAGATAATGCCCCTGCGTCAGATGTTTTACGCCGCATCCGGCTTGGGGGACTCCTTTGCCTCCTGCGAATCCGCATGTTCACGGGCGATGTTTCTGAACTGTTCATGAATTTCCAGAAACGCGTCCACCATGTCGGGATCAAAGTGCTTCCCTTTTGCGTTGACGATAATCTCCACAGCCTCGGCATGCGGATAGGCTTCTTTATAGACCCTTTTGCTGATCAGGGCATCATAGACATCCGCCAGCGCCATCAGTCTTCCGCTGATGGGAATGGCATCCCCTTTGAGGCCCTGAGGATAGCCGGAGCCGTCCCATTTTTCATGGTGCGTATAGGCGATCTCTTCGGCAATGTTTAAGAATGAAATTTTACCGAATTGCCGGACGGAGGATCGGATCAGGTTGCGGCCATTGGTGGTGTGTGTCTTGATAATTTCAAACTCTTCGCCCGTCAATTTGCCCGGCTTGAGCAAAATTTTATCGGGAATCCCGACCTTGCCGATATCGTGCAGGGGAGCTGATTTATCGAGCATCTCAATGTTCTCGTCATTGAGAAAAGTTCTGTACTTATCCCGGTGCTTCATGTGATCGGCCAGCAGCCTGACATAAAGTCGCGTGCGCTTGATATGGCCGCCCGTTTCCTGATGGCGGTGTTCCGTCAAATTGGCCAGGCTCTCGATGGTGATATCCTGTGTCAGAAGCAGTTCCTGCATATGGGCCAGATTTTTTTTCTCCTCCATCCGGTATTTTAATGCGGTCAGAAACATGTAGTTGCAGATAACCGACGCAATGGGAAACGCGGTGGCCACAAAAAAACCCATCCGGAAGAAAACCTGATGGGTCGTCATCCATAATCCGCCGGCAAAAAGCAGCATGGCAACAAAACCGGTGGCGGCTTTCTGGTAGCTGATCAACAGGCTCATGGCCAACCCCGACACCATAACCAGCAGGAGGATAAAGCCATTGGACCAACCGGGCAGGGAGATGAAATCCCCTTTCAGAAGATTGTCGACAGCCGTGGCATGCACCTCGACCCCCGGGAATACGGGACCCAGCGGGGTGTTCAATAATTCTTTCAGGCCGACCGCCGATGTGCCGACAAACACGATCCGGCCCCGCAACCGTTCCGGCGACACGTTGTTATCCAGAATATCCGCTGCCGATACGTACTCGTATTTTTGCGCGGAACTCCGGAACTTGATCAGCATCTGGCCGTGCCGGTCAACGGGCACGGCGTTGCCCCGGTAATGGATGGATTGCAGATGATTGCGGTCTTTTTTCAAAATGACATGGTTTTCGTTTTTAAGTTTCAGCACGGTGGCGAGGGCCAGATTGGGATAAAGCTGTCCGTGATACTGAATCAGCATGGGCAGACGCCGCAGCACGCCGTCACTATCAGGACTGAAGTTGAAAAAGCCCGACGAGCTGACCTTGTCCGACAGCATGGGCAAATTGCACAGCACGCCCGTACTCACCGGAATTTCCGTATGGGCGTTTTGATTCACGTCATCATTTATGTATGACGATTTGACGGGATGCAGAACACAGCGATCCGACCCTTTCTTCAGCTCGTCGAAGTGAAAGATCGTGCCGAGGACAAAGGGCCCTCCGGCCAGAGTCTGAGCAAGAATCTGATCGTTGTCCTTCAGACTCCGGGGCAGTCCGTGAAGATCAATTTTAATCCTGTAGACGTCGCCCAGATCTTTCAGCAGCGGTCCCGCTGACGTTCTGTCCGGCTCGGCAAAAACAATGTCGAGGCTGATGATGTCCGGTTGCATGGCGATCACCTTGTCCAGCAGTCCGGCCACGCGGTACCGGGGCCAGGGCCATTGCCCGTAGCGGCTGAGACTTTTTTCATCGAGGTCCACGATGACCAGTTTGCTGCTGGCGTTATTGTTCGGAAATTTTGCCAGAAGAAAATCGTACTCCAGATAATCAAGCCGCTGCATCAAATTCGGTTTGAAGGCAAAGATGACCGCAAAGCACAGGGTGCAGAGGATCCCCCAGATCAGAATACGCCGTCTTTCCGGTTTGCTGGTTGTGATCGCGGGGTCCGTTTGATTTTTGTCCGATGCTTGCTTCATGAATGATCAGTGCGAATGCTGTTTATCGGATGGTGACCTCGACTCTCCGGTTTTTAGGTTCCGCAACTTCATCAGCGGTTTTAATCAGGGGATTTCCTTCCCCGTGCGAGGTCACGGTGATGTGGGCAGGCACGGCGCCCTGGGCCTCGAGGATTTTAAAAATAGCCTGAGCCCTTTCCAGCGACAAGGTGTAGTTGTAGTTTTTTTCGCCGACCGTATCGGTATGGCCTGAAATCACAATATCTGTCGATTGCCTGCTTTGTATGGTCTGAAAAATGTCCGGCAGAACCGCCCGGGACTCATCGGTCAGCTGGTCCGAATCCGGCATAAAATGCAGGATGAATTTCACCGGCGGCAGAGGTTCGGCAGCCAGAGCGTCGGCAAAAGTGTCCTGGATTTCCTCGGCGCTCATGGTCTTTACCTTACCCGGCGCTGTTTTCAAATCCGCGACCCTGACCGATTGATTTTTTTCGTTCAAAATCTGCTGTCCGCCCTCGTTGGCCACCACCAATTGTCCGACATGGCCGTCAGGATCCGGAATTAATACAACCGTGCTCCGGACCGCGCAGCCCGCCAAAACAAGGACAAGCCCCAAACAGAATACTGTTCCGATTAATTGCTTCATGTCCGCCTCCATCATCAGAAATGTCCGGCAAATCGCCGTCCGGCGAAAAGCGTGTGATTGAAAATCGTATCACCATGCGTTACGGGCAACCATCCACCTTAACCAGGAAATGTGTGCCGCGGATACCGATGGTCGCTTCAGGCGTCCGGAACTTGACCGATTCCGGAGACTGGTGACCGATAATGCCTGAAAGATAAGACGCGGTCCCTCTCACCATTCGCGCAATCATGGAAAACACCCCTTTTTCGGGGGCAAACACATATTGGTCAATCACGATTTCGCTGTCCGGCCCCAAAGACAAGATAGTATTGTCTTCAAAAATGATTCCCACAGAGCTTGACGCGCCCGTGCGTATGGTGTCATTTTGGAAAAGCCTGTCGCCGACGGCAACGGGCATTTGCCTGCCGTCGCGGACGACAAAAACAGAGCCTTTGCTTGTTTTGGTTTTTCCTACAGGCGATTCCTCCGGCATGGCGATGCATGGCAGCAGAAACATCATGGCAAGACAAAGGATCAAGATTCTTTTCATAGGTAGACTCCCTTATGGTTGACGTTGCGGGGCACCCGTATCACATTCGGAGGATCGCCCTCCGGATGTCTCTTTTTCCTTCGATGGAAGGTGTGTTTTTTTACAAATTATGTATATCATAACAGCCCCCCTTAAAAAAGAACAATCTTTAATCCCTATAGACCGATAACTGTTTGCATTAATAAAGTTATCGGTTTTCATCGGACGTAAGGAGAAGCTGTTTTCCCGGTCCCGTAAAAATCAAATATGCCGGCAATTTTTTTGCAACCATTCATTAAACACCTGAAACAACATTTCTATTGACAAAATCATGGGGTATAATTATGATGCAGTTAAAATTGATATCAAGAGATTTTTGATGAAGAAAGATATTCGTGCCATCATTATTATCAATATTATAATTAGCTTCTACATAGGAGGCCGGGGCGCGGTATAGTATCAGCTCGAAATCAACAAAATTCAAATCCGCTGCCAGGCAAACCCGGCAGCGGATTTTTTTTAGGAGAGGGGACGATGAAAAATAAAATACTGGTTTACGATACAACCTTGCGGGACGGCACGCAGGGCGAGCAGACAAATTTTTCCGCGGAGGAAAAACTGCGCATTGCCCAGCGCCTGGATGATGTTCATTTCCATTATATTGAAGGCGGCTGGCCGGGGTCCAATCCCAAAGACGCGCGTTTTTTCGAAATGGCAAAAAACGCCGCATTTAAGAATTCGCGGCTGACCGCCTTCGGCAGCACGCGCCGCGCGCATACCAAAACCGAATCGTGCCCGAATTTAAAGGCTTTGATCAAGGCCGGAACGCCCGCATGCGCCATTGTCGGGAAATCGTGGGACTTGCACGTCACCGATATTCTCAAGACAGACCTCAACGAAAATCTGGCAATGATTGCCGATTCCATCGCCTATCTGAAATCCATGGACAAAGAAGTTCTCTTTGATGCCGAACATTTTTTCGATGGCTATAAGAACAATTCCCGGTATGCCACCCGGGTGGTGAAAACGGCGCTGGCCGCCGGAGCCGATTTTATCGTCCTTTGCGATACCAACGGCGGATGTCTCCCTCATGAAATTTGTGCCCTGGTGAAGAGAATTTCCGCGCATGTTCCTTTTGAGAAAATGGCCATTCATGTACACAATGACGGCGGTCTTGCCGTTGCGAATACCCTTGCCGCCGTTCAGAAAGGTGTCGCGATGGTTCAGGGAACGGTCAACGGTTACGGTGAACGATGCGGTAACGCTGATTTGATTGCGGTGATTGCCAATCTGCAGTTAAAGATGGGGAAAAAATGTCTGCCGCCGGAATCCATCAAACAACTGACGAATCTGTCTCATTATATCAGCGATGTGGCCAATGTGCCGCCGCTGAATTCCCGGCCGTTTGTCGGGCGCAGCGCGTTCGCGCACAAAGGCGGCGTTCATGTCAGCGCCGTGGTGAAAAATTCTGCCGCCTACGAACACATTGAGCCGGAACTCGTCGGCAATCACCGGCGCGTGCTGATGTCCGACCTGGCGGGAAAAAGCAACGTGGAATATAAAGCGAAAGAACTGGGCATTGATCTGGAGAAAAACGACGCCGTTGCCAAAAAGATCGTGCATGAAGTCAAGCTCATGGAAGACCGCGGATTTCAGTTTGACGCCGCGGACGGTTCGCTTTCTCTGCTGATCAAGAAAACCATCGGCGAATTTGTCGCGCCGTTCAATCTGGAAACCTTCAGCGTGATTACGTCGCGTAAGGAAAACAATCCCTGTCTGTCTCAGGCGACCATCAAGATCTCGGTGGCCGGCGAAGAGGAGTTGACGGCCGCGGAAGGAAACGGCCCGGTCAATGCGCTGGATCACGCCCTGCGCAAAGCGCTGACGAAATTTTATCCGCAAATCAAAAATATGCGCCTGGTGGATTTCAAGGTGCGCACGCTGGAAGGGTCGGAAGGCACCGGCGCGGGTGTCCGGGTGCTCGTGGATTCAACCGACGGCGAAGACGTCTGGAGCACCATCGGCGTCTCCGAAAATATCATCGAGGCCAGCTGGCAGGCGCTGGTGGACAGCATTCAATACAAGCTGAGCAAGGAGAACAATCTCAACAGAAGATGATGCTCAACCTTCTTTGGGCTTTCGTGTCGGGCGCGGTGCCGCGCGGAACAGACAACCGGGGATGATCACAAATCCTGCATGGCGGACGTCCCGTGAAGCTTCCGTTGCGCAAGAACCTTTTTTGGTATATGAGTTTCTTCAAGGTTCAAAAGGGACGGACAGAGAATGCTTTTTTCCATCAACAGCCAGAATCCGCAAATGCGCCTGATCAAGAAGGCCGCCGATATTCTGCGCGACGGCGGCATCGTCATTTATCCTACCGACACGGTTTACGGTCTGGGCTGCGATTTGTCCAACAAAAAAGGGATTGAAAAAATTTACGAACTGAAACGGAGAAACCGAAAGCAACCGTTAAGCTTTGTCTGTTCCGATCTTAAACATATCAGCGAGTACGCCAAAGTAACCGATTACGCCTATAAAACCATGAAAAGGCTTCTGCCGGGAGCGTACACCTTTATTTTGGAGGCCTCCAGGCTGGTCCCAAAAATTATTTTGCCT
Source organism: Smithella sp. (assembly GCA_017993615.1). Lineage (GTDB taxonomy): Bacteria > Desulfobacterota > Syntrophia > Syntrophales > Smithellaceae > Smithella. The sequence continues at coordinate 19,012 of JAGOMJ010000032.1, forward strand.
AAACGGTCAACAACGGGTATAAGGGTACCCGACAATCAGATTTGTCTGGCGCTGGTCCGGGAACTCGGACAGCCCATTATCAGCACCAGCGTGAAAACGGAAAAGGGAGAAACTCTGGGCGACCCTGCTGTCATTAAGGAATATTTCGGTAAAACAGTCGATCTGATTATCGACGGCGGTATCATTGTGCCGGAACCGTCAAGCGTCATCAGCCTGGTGGATGACAATATCGACATCATAAGAAAAGGAAAAGGCGATATAAGCGCTTTTCTCTAAATATAAAACGCGGAACGGAATTTTAACCTGCAGATGTTTAAATGCGCTGCCGGAGCGCGGGTGCGCGCAAAAAAGCCGCCGCAAAAAGGACATTTATGAAACATATTATGCTCGTTAACGCTGTTCATAAAGAACAGAGACGGATGGCTACGGTTAACGAAAAGGGAATTCTGGTCGATTTCAATATTGAAATGCCGACCAAGGAACCGATCACCGGCAACATTTACAAAGGCAAGGTTCTGAAAGTTGAACGCGGCCTGCAGGCCGCCTTTGTGGATTACGGCGGCAGCAAAGACGGTTTTCTTCCCCTCAAGGACGTCAGTCACGACTATTTCACCGAACCGGAAAAAGGACAATCCAACGGCAAACCGGCTTTAAAAGTCGGACAGGAAATCATCGTGCAGGCCGTCCGGGAAGCCATCGGCAACAAGGGGGCGCTGCTCACGTCCTACATTTCCCTGCCCGGACGATATCTGGTTTTGCTGCCCAACAAACCCGGCAGCGGCATTTCCCGCAAAGTGGAAGATGAGGAAGACCGCCAGAAAATCAAAAATATGATGAAGCAGATAAAAATCCCCGAAACGATGGGATTTATCGTCCGGACGGCGGGCTACAACCGGACCAAGCAGGAGATCTCCCGCGACTATCAGCATCTGGTTCGTCTCTGGAAGGAAATCAACAAAAAGGCGAAAAGCATCGGCAAGACCTCCATGATTTATCAGGAAACGGATTTCGGCGTGCGCAGTATCCGCGATTACCTCACATCGGAAATCGAAGAAATCTGGGTGGATGATCTGGAGACATTCCGTAAGATGCGCGCCTACCTGAGGGCCATCTCGCCGCGTTACATCAAACTGCTCAAGCATTACAAGGAGAAGACGCCGCTTTTCGACCGCCACAATCTGGAAGATCAAATCCGCGTCATCTATCAGGAACGCGTGGAACTGAAATCCGGCGGACACATCGTCATCAACCCGACGGAGGCCATGATCACGATTGATGTCAATTCCGGCCGCGGCTCCAACAAGAAAAATATCGAAGAAACCGCTTTTAAAACGAATATTGAAGCCTGTGAAGAAATTGCCCGGCAGCTCAGGCTACGCGACCTCGGCGGGCTGATCGCCATCGATTTTATCGATATGATGGATAAAAAACATATCGCCGAGGTGGAAAAATCCTTCAAGAAGGCGCTGAGCATCGATAAGGCCCGCATTCAGCTTTCCCGGATTTCCAAGTTCGGAATCCTCGAATTATCCCGGCAGAAAAAACAATCGACCATTCAGGAAATCAGCTACATGAAGTGCCCGTATTGCAAAGGGAGCGGCTTGCGTCCTTCTCTGGAATACGCGGCGCTGGGGGCCTTTCGGAAAGTCGAATCGGAAGCTGTCAAAGGGCTCTGCTGCGAATTGAAAATAAACCTTCCCCATGAGATCGCCGATTACCTGCTCAATCGCAAGAGAAGCGAACTGCTTGATCTGGAATCGTCATTTGATGTCACGCTGACGATTTGCGGGAATTCTGAAATTCCCTGGGATCGGGTGGACATTCAGCAGATCGCGAAGGAGCACATTGACAGCGCCGACCATCCGCAAGAGGCGGATGAGCCCAAGGGACAGGAGGCTCCGGCAACCGCCGAGGAGGAAAAGGCTGTGCCCGGCGGGGAAAAACCCGCCAGAAAAAGAGGACGGCGCAGACCGCGTCATAAAAAAAGGAAGCCCGCTGAATCAGCACCTGCCGGTGTTTTGCCGGATAACGTCTCCGATGGCGCCGCCGAGGACGGGTTATCAAACCTGCTGATCATACAGCCGGCGGAAAACCAAAAAGACGCCGCTTCTGAAAAGAAAGCCTCTCCGGACGACCCTGCGGCCGCGCCGGAGGACCATAAATAACAAACTTGCGAAGATTACGTTCCTTTAGACAGTTCTCTGGAGCGCCGGGTGGCTGCCGTCACGGTCGCGGCAAGAATCGCGTGAATATTTTTCGATTCCATCACGTTCAATCCGGCGAATGTCGTGCCGTTGGGCGATGTCACCATGGCCCTGAGCTCCGCCGGTTCCTTATCGCTTTCGATGCACAGACGCGCAGCTCCCAGCATGGTTCGCGTCGCCAGTTTTTTCGCCAGATCCCGGGATAATCCGTTTCGGACCCCGGCGTCAATCAACGCCTCGATGATCAGAAAAAAATAGGCGGGGCCGCTGCCGCTCAAGCCGGTCACCGCGTCCATGAGTTTTTCCTGCACTTCCACGCTGATGCCCACGGCATTGAAGATCGTGCGCGCGATCCGGAGGTCACCCGCTTTGGCATGGCGGCCGGCGGCCACTGCCGCGGCTCCTTCACCGATAAGCGCCGGCGTATTGGGCATCACTCTGACCACACGAATTCCTTTGCCCAGATGCGTCTCGATAAACTTTGTCGTGATACCGGCGGCAATCGAAATCACCACCTTCGACTTATCCATAGACGATTTAATGTCCGCCAGCGTCGCGGCCATATTTTGCGGTTTGACGGCAAGAATAACAATGTCGGATTCGCCCGCCGCCCGCGGATTGTCGGACGAGGTCTTGATCTTCAGGGACGACCGCAGAACCTTGAGTCTCGAGGCATCGATATCGGTAACGTGAATGTTTTTGGCGGAAATGATTTGACGGCTCACCAGGCTCCGGGCGATGATACCGCCCATTTTACCGCCGCCGATGATCACCGCTTTTTTATCCTTCAACATACGCTCAATGCCTCCATGCCTTGGTATGCCGTTCATTATCCTGCTTACGCCGGTCAGGTCAAGCGGTTTATCATGATAGCCAAACTTCAGAAATGGAGTGTGCCGAAGTTTGTCCCTACCGCCTGAAGGTGGCGGGATAGTGAACCTGTGGATCCCGAATGGGATCCCAAAGAGAACTATCCCCGAAGCTGAGCTGAGCGGGATAGTTCGCGCTAAGATTTTCCGGGCACTTCGTTTCGGCGCAGTGCCCTTCAGGGTAAAAATCAAGGCTCATTAAATTATCCCGCGCAGCGGAGGGCGGCAAATCCATGATTCTTCCGTTGCATTCGATTTTGTTTTTGTGATAGTTAACGGGTGAAAGGGTGACGGCATGCTCAAATATTTTTATATCGAATCAACGAAGATTTCCTGCTGGACCAATACGGAGAATGTTGACGCGCAAAAAAATAATCTGGTTTTTATTCATGGCTCCGGCGGCAATCACAGCATCTGGTCTCATCAGTACGGCAAACTGCACAAACGATATAACATCGCCGCTGTCAATCTTCCGGGGCATGGTCCTTCCGAAGGTGACGGCGAGCAGACGATTCAAAACTACTGCGACTGGATGAGAAAAATCCTTGCGGCGCTCGGTCTGACAAAACCGGTGCTGGTGGGACATTCGCTGGGCGCGGCCATCGCGCTGGATTTTGCCCTGCGCTATCCTTCGGATATTGCCGGCATTGTCTGTATCGGCGCGGGATTGAAGATGCCGGTGAATGCTTTCTTCCTGGAGTACCTGCAGACCCATCCGCCGGATATACCGGCTGAAATCATCGACCTGATCTGCAAATTTTCACTGGCCAAAGAAAATCGCGAAAGGCTTTCCGGGCCTCTGCGCAAAAGCCTTGCGCTTTCCCGGGTGGATGTTTTATACGGCGACCTGCTGGCCTGCAACACGCTGGACTTATCGCACGACGCAGCCAGGATCAGCGTTCCCGTATTCATCGTTTGCGGTGCGGAAGACAAAATGACGCCGCCGGATTTATCGCGGGCGCTTGCCCGACAGATCGGCGGGGCGAAACTGTCCATGATTGAAGGCGCCGGTCATACGGTGATGATTGAAAAACCTGTGGAATTCAACAATGCTCTGGAAAAATTTGCCGAATCCGTTTTCCCGGCTTCGACGCCGTTAAAAAATTAAATGACAGGAGACGCGTTATGTTTGTTTTGAGCAATTTTATCATCGCTGTGGCCAAAGTCGCCGATATTGTTTTGACGGTTTACATGTGGATCATTATCTTCCGTGCCCTGATCTCCTGGGTCAATCCCGATCCCTACAACCAGATCGTGATCTTCCTGTATCGCATCACGGAACCCGTTCTGGCGCCGATACGACGACTGATTCCCATGCGCAATCTCGGGATGGATTTTTCACCCGTTATTGTTTTACTGATCATCATGTTTCTGAAATATTTTCTGGTCGAAGTACTGATTCAAGCGGCACAGCGAATGTAATTTTTTTGAAACACTATTTATGAAGGCACCATGATCCATCTGACGGAATCAAAAAAAGGGCTGACATTCGATATTCATGTGACGCCGCACGCCTCCCGCGCAGAAATCACAAGCATTCAGGACGGTGCTTTTAAAGTCCGGGTGACGGCGCCTCCCGTGGAGGGCGCGGCCAATGAGGCCTGTATCAAGCTGCTGGCCCAGGAACTGGGGCTGAAAAAAAGTCAGATGGAAATTGTGGCCGGCGCTAAATCAAGAAAAAAAACCGTGACGGTTAAAAACATCAGCAAGACCGATCTGGAGTCAAAGATCAACGGTTTTCTGAAAGCAAACAAAATCTGCGAGCAGAAAAGTCTTTTGGAAAACCTGTAAAGGATCAAACAACAAACAAATCTCTATGACAAAAACAAATCGTTCGGAAAATTCCCAGGTCGCCAGGGCTGCCGGCATTGTCGGCGCCGCCACCATGGTCAGCCGCGTTTTCGGACTGGCACGCGATATGGTCATTGCCGCATTTTTCGGCGCCAGCTGGATGACGGACGCCTTCTGGGTCGCCTTCCGCATCCCCAACATGCTCAGGCGCCTTCTGGGTGAAGGATCGCTGACGGTTTCGTTTGTTCCTGTCTTTACCGAATATCTGGAGAAGAAAACAAAAGAACAAGCCCTCGAACTGGCTTATAACGCTATTACCCTTCTTTCCATCATTCTCGCGGTCATTTCGGTGTTGGGAATTATTCTGTCGCCGCTGATTGTCGGGCTCATCGCGCCCGGTTTCATTTCCGAACCGAAACAGTTCGCGCTCGCGGTTTTCTTAAACCGTCTGATGTTTCCCTATATATTTTTTATCGCCCTGGTGGCCTTATGCATGGGAATTCTGAATTCCTTCCGGCATTTTACGGCTCCCGCGCTGTCTCCGGTATTGCTTAACATCGCCATGATCGGGGCGGCCTTTTTTTTGCGGCCTTTTTTTGCCGAACCGATCACATCGCTGGCGATCGGTGTTTTGATCGGCGGCGTGTTGCAGTTGGCCATGCAATGGCCTTTTTTAAGGAAATTCGGCGTCAAATTAAAGTTCCGTTTCAATCCGAAACACCCCGGCATTAAACAGATAGGCGTGCTGATGATACCGGCCATTCTCGGCGCCGGAGTATCCACCATTAATGTTTTCGTGGGAACGATTCTGGCTTCTCTGCTGCCCGGCGGCTCCGTAACGTACCTATTTTACGCCGACCGGATTATGGAACTTCCGCTGGGAATTTTCGCCATTGCCATCGGAACGGCGACGCTGCCCAGTTTTTCCAAACATGTCGCCGCGGGAAACATGGACGAATTAAAATCCGGTATTTCCTTTTCCCTGCGGCTGATGCTTTTTCTGACCATTCCGGCAATGGCCGCCCTGATGGCGCTGAATCTGCCGATCATTTCTGTTTTGTTTCAGCGCGGCGCTTTTGATGTGACCTCCGCTGTTTATACGGGACAGGCACTGTTTTGTTACGCTCTGGGGCTGTGGGCTTTTTCCGTTCTGCGTGTTTTTGTTTCCTCTTTCTATTCCCTGCAGGATTCCAAGTGGCCGATGAAAGCGGCCGTGATCGCGCTGATTGTCAATGTCGTGGCCAGTCTGATCTTGATGTATCCTTTGAAACACAATGGCATCGCGCTGGCCAGTTCCATCGCTGCAACCGTCAACGTTCTGGTTCTGACGATTGTTCTGAAAAGAAAAATCGGGAAATTTCTGGACCGCGCTTTTTATTATTCTGTTTTCAAAATCATCCTGTCCTCCGTGTTGATGCTTTTCGCGATCGGGGTGATGGAGTATGTCATCCCCTGGAACACCCATGCCGGCTTCAAGGCAAGACTGCTTTATCTCTCGGTTGCGGTCACGGCCGGAGCGGCAACATTTTTCATCAGCGCCTACCTGCTTAAAAGTCCGGAAATGCAGGCCTTCGCCAATATCGTCAAAAAGAGGTTGTCCCGTCCCTGATCTTGAATCCCCTGACAAAATTATTGACTTCAACATCCCAAAGTGATAGGAAATTCAGTCTTTTAAAAGACATGGCAAGTAAAAACGTGCAGGTTTAATTTATGTTAGATATCAAGTATTTAAGACAAAACATCGATTTTGTCCGCGGGAAGATGGATGAGCGGGGCCAAAAAATCGATTTCGACCGTTTTTTGAATCTGGACGCCAAGAGGCGCGATATTCTGCAGGCGGTAGAAACGCTCCGCAACGAACGCAACAGTGTTTCCAAGCAGGTCGGTGAGCTCAAGAAGAAGAAAGAAGATGCTTCCGCGCTGATCGAAAAGATGAGCGAGGTGTCGGCCCGAATAAAAGAATATGACGAGAGCCTGCGCCTGACGGAGGAGGAACTCAACGCCTTCGTCATGATTGTGCCCAATGTTCAGCACGAATCGGTTCCGCAGGGTCAGGGCTCCGAAGACAACACCGTCGTGAGGACCTGGGGTGAAAAAACAGCATTCAACTTCGAGCCGAAGCAGCATTTCGATCTCGGGGAAAATTTAAATATTCTCGATTTCGCGCGCGGCGCAAAAATCACCGGAGCGCGTTTTACGCTTTACCGCGGGGCGGGTGCCCAGCTGGAACGGGCGATTTTTAATTTCATGCTCGATCTGCACACCGAGCAGCACGGCTACACGGAAGTACTGACACCATTCATGGTCAACGCCGAAAGCATGACCGGAACCGGCCAGCTGCCGAAGTTCAAAGAAGATCTTTTTAAAATTGAAGGCATGGAATATTACCTGATTCCGACCGCCGAGGTTCCGGTCACCAATATTCACCGGGATGAGATTCTGGAAGAAGACATGCTGCCGATTTATCTGGTAGCTTATTCGCCCTGCTTCCGGGCGGAAGCCGGGTCATACGGCAAGGACACGCGCGGACTGATCCGCCAGCATCAGTTCAATAAAGTGGAGATGGTCAAGTTTTCCAAACCGGAAACATCCTATGACGAGCTGGAGAAACTGACGGCCAACGCGGAAGAAGTGCTCAAGAGGCTGGGCATTCCCTTCCGGACCGTTTGTCTGTGCACGGCGGATCTGGGTTTTTCATCGGCGAAAACGTACGATGTGGAAGCATGGCTGCCCGGACAAAATACGTATCGGGAAATTTCATCGTGCAGCAATTTTGAAGACTTTCAGGCGCGCCGCGCATCAATCCGCTTTCGCCGGAAGGAAAGCGGCAAGGTGGAATTTGTCCACACATTGAATGGTTCGGGACTGGCGGTGGGCAGAACGGTCGTAGCAGTCATGGAAAATTATCAGCAGGCAGACGGCAGCATTGTCATACCGGACACCCTGCGCCCCTATATGAGAGGTCTTGAACGCATTGTTCCTTAAGATGGTCTGAAGGATAATCGAAGGAATTTTTTAAAATCCGGAGGGATGGCCGAGTGGTCGATGGCGGCGGTCTTGAAAACCGTTGACCGAAAGGTTCGCGGGTTCGAATCCTGCTCCCTCCGCCAGAAAAAATGAAACACGCGGTAAATTTTTATCGCCGTTTTTTTAAGATAGGCCGGCAACAAAGCGGAGAGATGGCTGAGTGGTCGAAAGCGATCGCCTGCTAAGCGATTGTACGCCCTTTAAAGGTGTACCGCGGGTTCAAATCCCGCTCTCTCCGCCATTTTTTGTGAAACTCCAATGCTGAAAGCGCAGCGCAGCAGAATTGGTAAGTTAATGAGACCCAGGTTTCAGAAACAAAGTGCTCTGAAACCTGTAGGTTGAACAATCCCACATCGTGGAGGGAAATGAGGCCCAATCTTCAGAAACGAAGCGAACTGAAGATTGATGAGAATTACCCCTGACGCGTAAGCGAAATGGGGTTGTGACAGGGCCGTCGTTGATGAACGGCCTCTTGACGACCGTCTTTTAAAAATTATAAAAGCGCCCATGGCTCAGCTGGATAGAGCGCCAGACTACGAATCTGGATGTCGGAGGTTCGAATCCTCCTGGGCGCGCCAGATAAAAAGAGGGCCCCTGCCATCAGGAGCCCTCTTTTATTTTTCTTCAAAAATGCTCTCTGTAAATTAGGGGGTCACTCCTCTTTTCTTCAATTCCATCAGCGCATCAATTCTTCGCGCCCTCAAATCATGAGCCGTGTAGCGCGTTCCTCCGGCGCCGACTTCCGCACCGCCGCCGATGGATCCGCCGAAACCGCCGATGCCGACACTGAATTGCGGACCGGATCTTTTCTCCTGACGCTCGATTTCATCATTGAGCCTGTAGTAATAACGGAGAAGATTTTCGTTATCCATGGCTTTGTAATCTTCGGCCAGCAACGCCTGAGAACCTGCGGCGCACCCCGCAATCCAGCCTAGTGCCGCCAGCAGCATGACTATAAATGCGATTTTCCTCAACCCGTCCGACATATCAACCCTCCATTTTTTGATAATTTACATAAATTATAAACCGATCGCATGATTTGTCCATCGGGATTTTTTGAAGAAATTATTATCATCGGCTATGGCACCATTCAACACGGGCCTTGCTATCGGGTCACACGGTGCCGCTATACCGACGTTTCTTTGATCTAGTATTTACGAAAAAAACCCTCAAGGCCCGAGGGCCTTGAGGGGATTGGACTATCGTTAACAGATCATGTTTTTCAGATGCTGTTAATTTTTTAGCTGACGATGGTTTTGACCGTTTCGATGACCGGGTTGGTGAACAGCGCCATCAGAATGGTGTACAGGGCGAAGATGCCGACCACTTCACCGACATACATCTTGTCATATTTGCGTTTCAAAGAA
>JAGOMJ010000003.1:0-40234 GCA_017993615.1 Smithella sp.
GTTTCTGATTTAACCAATGGAGACAACTGGAAAGCCGTGGGCAAGGCGGCGGTGGATACGGCCAAAGATCTGATTCTCCATCCGTTGGAATCTTCTGTTAAGGTTGGTGATGTCGTCAAAGACGCCGGGAGCATAGCCATCAAGGCCGCGGACGTTGCCGGAAATGTGGCGGTTGCCATTGTTTCCGATCCGTTTGCCTTTGCGGAATCGGTCGTGGGCATTGACAACTGGAAAAAAGTTCTTGATCCTAATGTGCCAGTGGGAGAGCGTGTCAGCCGCGCGTTATACGGAGCAGTAGACACTGCTTTGAACTTTGCCTCGGGTGGAACCAAAACGGCGGCTGCCGGCGTTGAAGCCGGTATGGATGCGCTCAAAACAGCCGATACGGTATCGGATGCAGCCAAAGCCGCAAATGCAGCAGACATGGCGGCAGACGCGGCACGCATTACCCCGAAGCTCGATGACCCGGCCCGTGTGCAGGTCTGGGAAGTGGGCCGCCAGGCAGGCCAGCAGAAAGCGGACAAACTGGCCGAAGCGATCAAAAGCGGCAAGCCCTCTGAAATCAAGCAAGCTCTTGTGGAATGCCAGAAAGACAAGCACGCCATCGGAGCGCTCAATAGGGCGGATGATACCGTAAAACATGCGTATAATCAGCAAATGAAACAGCTTATCACGGATGATGTGGATAAGGTGGTAAAGGAAAAAATCGCTCAGCGCTATGGGCTGGATCCCAAAGATGTGGAGATTGTCAAGCCCACGAATCCCACGTCCAAACCGAAGGTTGGCAGCGATCTTGATTTTACCGTCAAAGTAAAAGCGAAACCCGGTGAGATCGTGCCCGATCCTAATAAGCCGGGAAGCTTCATTCAGGTGAAGCCGGGGGATAATCTGACCAAGGATGTTCCCCTCAAAGACGCCCAGGAAATTTATAATCGGGAACTCTACAGCAAGGTAACGGGAGAGCCGATTCCGACGGATCCTGAAAAGTTTAAAGCCTTTCAGGCCGAAGCCGACAAACTCGCGCATGAGATGGACCATGTAGCGGGACATCGCGTGGGAGCGGAATCCTACGGCGCCTCGCAGCAGGATTTGGAAGTCATTCTGCAGAAATCCGGCGGCCGGTTTACGGATCCGGAACAGGCGGGAATGGTAGCTTCCTACAAGTCCACGCATCTTTACCAGGAAGCGGAAAGCATCACAAAACTGGATCCCGGTAAAGCCGAACAGCTTGTCGCCGACGGCATGCGGCAGACCACTAAACAATACAGCAATCTGATCGAAACACGGGTGGCCGCGCTGCAGAACCAGGGCATTGAGGTTGCCGTGGATCCGCGCCTGACGAAGGCGGTGGACATTTTTAAACAGGTGGAAACCAAAGGCCTGCCTCCGGCAAAAGCCGAAGCGTTATTGAAAAGCCAGTTGAATATGTCCAAGGACGATGTAGCCAATATGCTCGGCGCGCAGCTGGCTAAACTGCACAGGGTGAAAGCTTAATCATGAAGATGAGGGAATTTTAAATTATGTGGGCTGTTTTCCTGAAAATTGTTTCGTACTTTTTCCTGCTCCTGTTTGTGCTGGGCGTGGTGTTGATGCTTTTGACCTGGCGCAAGGAAAAATTCGTCAAGCCGAAGTGGATTCTTTTCGGGCAGATTGTGGCGTTTATGGCACTTGTGGTCTTTACAATGTTGTCCCGGAATCCACTGGGATTCTGGAGCTGGTTGCTCATCTTTCTGGCCGGGCTGTGTGGCGGATATTTTTACGGCCGAACGGTGAAAGTGAAAAAGTCTGCACGCGGAATCATGATGAACTACACCCTGCCCTATGTCATCACGTGGGGCGTGCTTTTATTCCTCACGCAGTTTTTGACGATCAGCACGGGTCGTATTCCTGTGATTGTGCTGGGCCTGTGTGTGCTCAATACTGGATTAAATCTGGCGATGAATGGCCAAGTCGTCTGGAATTATAACCGGATGAAAAAAACCTGACCCCTAATTACGCATCAAAAGAAGGCTTTTGTTTGACTTTGTCATTGATCAGAATTGCATATGCTATTTGCCGGAAGTTTCCCTGATCGCTTCTGTAAATCCCCGCATGGAATTGACAATTGTTTTGTCATCAACGCAGTAGGCGATCCTGAAATATCCGGCAGCGCCGAAACCGCTTCCCGGAACAACCAGGATATTTTTCTGCAAAAGAATTTTAGTGAATGCAACATCATCCGGTAGCGGGCTTTTGACAAACAGATAAAAGGCCCCTTGCGGTTTGGCAAATTTATAACCGGCTTTTGACAACCCTTTGCACAGCAGATCGCGCTTGTTCTGATACACGTTTACATCCACCGCTGCATTTTGCAGTTTCACGACAATTCTCTGCATCAATGCCGGTGCGTGAACAAATCCCAGAATCCGGGTGCATAAAATCAGAGCACTGATTAAATCCCGGCAATCGTCAATTTCCGGATTGACGGCAATATAGCCGATTCTTTCCCCCGGCAGAGAAAGCGTCTTGGAATAGGAACAGGCAACGATACTGTTCGTGTAGGATTTCAGCACGCTGGGGACTATTACCCGGTCATAAACGATTTCATTATAGGGTTCGTCGGAAACCAGGTAAATGGTTTTATGAAACGCTTTGCCCTTTTTCTTCAAAAGGGCGGCAAGCGCCTGAATGTTTTTTGAACTGTAAACCTTTCCCGTCGGGTTATTCGGTGAATTGATTAACACCGCTTTTGTCTTTTTGTTGATGGCCTTTGAGATCGCCTCGATGTCCAGAGAAAAATCTTTTCTGGTTCTGACGAATTTTGTTACGCCTCCGTAGTTGTCGATGTAAAATGGATATTCGACGAAATAAGGCATGGGGACGATGACTTCATCATTGGGATCCAGTAATGATTTGAAAATAACATTCAACGCACCGGCTGCGCCGCAGGACATGACAATATGGTCGGCGCTTAAATTCAGATCGCAGGTTTTACTGACCTGCTTGGCAATAGCCTGCCGTGTATCCGCAAAACCGGCGTTCGGCGCGTATCCGTGCTTGAGGGGCAATGGCTTTGCGGCCAGACGAATCAATTCCCTCTTGAAGACTGCCGGAGGCTCGACGTTGGGATTCCCCAGGCTGAAATCAAAGACTTTATCGGCGCCGTATTTTCTTTTCATCACGGCGCCTTGTTCAAACATCTTTCTAATCATCGAAGAATTCGAAATCGATGATTTAATTTTTTTTGCAATTGACAACGAATGTATTATCCTTTCTTTCTTCTGAGGAGCACAAAAATGCCCAGCAAAATGATAATACCGGGCAACACATATTTCGAATACTGGGAAACATCGAATCCGTAGAACTCATAAAAGAGAAACCCCGTCCCGGCAAGCGTTATAATCCATCCGCCGAGATCTCTGAACTTTTGTATTAGCGTGCAGATACCGATGACAATCAACAAAACCGGCCAGGTCTGGCCGAACGGGAAACTTCCGGACTTGCTCAGATAAATCAAAATTCCCAACGTAATTAAAACCGTTCCGCCCGTAATCACATTCTGTTTCTTATCGCTCATGCAAGAATCTCCTTTTCGTTTATTGGTTATTTAAAGCGTCTCTGCTTTTTTCCGGAAATTATTTATCTTTCAAAAAAGGTTTAAACAAATCAATCGGTATCGGAAATACCGTTGTGGAATTATTTTCCGAAGCTATCTGATTCAATGTCTGCAAATAGCGAAGCTGTAAGGACATTGGCTGGGTTTCCATCAAAGCAGCCGCTTCGATCAGCTTCTGCGCTGCTTGAAATTCGCCTTCGGCATTGATGACCTTGGCTCTTCGTTCTCTTTCCGCTTCCGCCTGCTTTGCCATAGACCGTTTCATCTCTTCCGGGAGGTCAATATGTTTGACTTCTACCAGCGACACCTTAATGCCCCAGGGTTCAGTGCTGCGGTCGAGAATTTCCTGAAGATTCATATTAATTTTTTCCCGTTCGGAAAGTATTTCATCGAGTTCCATCTGGCCGCAGACACTTCTCAAGGTGGTTTGAGCAAGCTGCGATGTGGCGTAAAGATAATTTTCCACATTCGTCACGGCGGAATTGGCATCCATCACCCGGAAATAAACAACCGCACTGACTTTAATGGAAACGTTGTCCTTCGTAATAACGTCCTGCGGAGGAACATCCATGGTAATGGTCCGCATATCCACCCGGACCATTTTGTCAATGCCGGGAATAATGATAATCAAGCCCGGCCCCTTGGCATCCCGGATTCGACCGAGTCGGAAAATAACCGCCCTTTCGTATTCGCTCAATATTTTGATTGCGGAGACCAAAAACATTACGACCAGAACGATCACGACCAGCGTCGGCATTGATAAAGTTCCCAACATATGTATTCCTCCTCTTTTTATTCTAATCCTTATTTTTGATTTTTTATTTCTTCAACGACCAGTTTCATGCCGTCAACCTTGACGATTCTCACCTTGGCGCCTTTTTTGATGGACGCGTCACTGACGGCTTTCCAGTATTCTCCTTTGACAAAAACATCGCCCTCTTTTTCGATGTCGCTGGTTACTTCGGCTTCCAGATCAATCATGGCTTCCGCGCCGGTAAAATGTTTTCTCATCTGCGCCTTCACTGCCAGCATAATGATGACGATAAAGAAAATAGAGACAACCACAACGGCCGGTATCAATACCTGCAAGGAAAGACGCAAGGCCGGCTCCGGCGTATCGAACAGCAATAACGATCCCATAACCAATGAAATAATCCCTCCTACCGTCAGCATGCCGTGACTCATGACTTTAATTTCCGCGATAAATAAAATGACGCCGAATATTATCAGCAAAATTCCCGTATAACTTACCGGCAGCGTGGACAAGCCGAAAAACGCAAGCAAAAGCGAAATGCCGCCGATCACGCCCGGCAGAATCGCGCCGGGAGTGGACAGTTCGAAGTAAAGCCCCGCCAGTCCGATCAGTAATAGAAGATATGATATATTGGGATCCGAAATGGCGGAAAGAATACCCTGACGCGTCCCCATTTTTTTATCGCGAATCACCGCGTTTTTTGTTGATATTATTTTTTTGCCGCCGATCAACTGAATCTCTTTCTGGTGGATGGCAGCCAGTAACGTGTTAACATCCGCCGCAACATAATCGATGACATTCAGCTTCAAGGCTTCCTCCGCCGTGATCGATTCGCTTTTACGCACCGCTTTTTCGACCCATTCTTCCGACCGGCCTCTTGTTTTGGCAATGCTTCTGGCATAGGCGGCGGCATCATTTTCAATTTTTTCCGTCATGGTTTTATCTTTTTCTCCGCCCGAATTCCCGAGACCGATTGCCACAGGATGCGCGGCGCCGATATTGGTTCCCGGCGCCATCGCTGCAATGTGAGCCGCCTGGGTGATGATGACGCCCGCAGAAGCGGCCCGCGCTCCGGACGGCGATACATAAACGATCACGGGTACCGGTGAATTCAGAATGCTCTTGGCGATATCGCGCATCGCCGTATCCATGCCCCCCGGCGTATCCAGCAGAATGATGAGCCCCCCGGCATTATCCCGAACGGCTTCCTCGATGCCTGATGCAATGTATTTCGCGGTCGGTGACGTAATGACACCATCCACCGTGATAACATTGAAAACAGGATTTTTTTCCTCTGCCCACGCCAGAAGTCCTGCGAAAATGAAAACAGCCATTAATGCATATCGGATTTGCTTCATTGCCTTACCTCGTTTGATGGCTCAATACGGAAGGTTTAATTCCTTCATGATGATTTTTACATCTTCCCATACCTGCTTCTTCGCCGCCGGATTGCGCAGAAGATAGGCCGGATGATAGGTCGGCATTAATTTTATTCCTTCATAGGAATGAAACCTTCCACGCAGCACTGAAATGGGAATATCTGTTTTTAGCAGCGTCTTGGCGGCAAACGTCCCCAATGCACAAATCACTTCCGGTGCTATCAACTGGAGTTGTTTCTTGAGAAAAGGTTCGCACCTGCTGATCTCATCCGGCTGCGGGTTGCGGTTTCCCGGAGGACGACATTTGAGGATATTGCAGATATAAACATCCTTTCTCTGAAGCTTCATGCCTTTAACAATAATTTCGCTCAAAAGCTGGCCTGCTCTGCCCACAAAAGGGATGCCCTGCTCATCTTCATCAGCGCCGGGAGCTTCACCGACAAAAACGATCCGCGCTCCGGGATTGCCTGTTCCAAAAACAAGATTTTTCCGGGTTCTGCCCAGCGGACAGAGCTGACAATCGGCCATCTCTTGGTGTATGGCTTCCAGCATTTCCCCTCTGGATTGCCCTACGGTCTTGGCTTTAGCAACAACGGTCCGTGATGATCTGCTCCAATCCACGCCAACCGCCAGACTCTCGTTATGGATGACCTGTCCTTTCAGCCCCCTGACCGCATGGAGTAATTCGGCTTGTAATTCGTTTCTGGTTATGTTCGACATCGTTCGCCTGTTATTTCTTGCCTTTGCTTTTTTCAGAAATCAATTTTTTAATACGATTCAGAATCGCACCGGCCGCATCGATTTTTGTCATTTTCTCCAGCGACTCCGTCTTACCGGCGCGGTCGATGACGGTAATAATGTTGGTGTCGGTGCGGAAACCGGCACCCTCCTGACGCAGATTATTGGCAACGATCATGTCCATGTTTTTCTTGACCAGTTTTCCCCGGGCATTGGTTAAAAGATTCTGCGTTTCCATGGCAAAACCGACCAGAATCCGGTTTCCCTTTTTTTTGCCGATTTCCGCGATGATATCTGGATTTCTTTCCAGTTCTATAAATAGCGTTTTCCCTTCCTTTTTTATTTTTTCATTGGCCACGATTTTCGGACGATAATCGGCTACGGCGGCGGCCTTGATAATCACCCTTGCACTTTTATAATGCTGCAGAACAGCTTTGTGCATTTCTCTGGCCGTACGCACCGTGACGATTTTTTCCAACGGCGGCAGCGGCAGTGACGTGGGGCCGCTGACCAGCGTCACGCGGGCTCCCCGTCTTTGCGCAGCGGAGGCCAGAGCGTAACCCATTTTTCCCGACGACAAATTCGTGATGAAACGCACCGGGTCGAGCGGCTCTTCTGTAGGACCGGCAGTGATCAGAATTCTGACGCCCGCCAAGTCCTGCGGCGTCATAATGTTTTCGATTTCAGCAAGGATCGCGTCAATCTCCGGCAAGCGTCCCTTGCCCTCTGTTTTACAGGCCAGTTCGCCTACGGCGCTGTCCATGACTGCGTAACCGTTTTTTTTCAGTCTCCGGATATTGTCCTGAACAATCGGATTGGCCAGCATTTTGTCGTTCATCGCCGGACAAATCAGCGTCGGTTTGTTCTCGGCCATGATCGTGGTGGAAAGCAAATCGTCGCCGATGCCGGAAGCAATTTTTCCGATAATGTTTGCCGTTGCCGGAGCAACCACAAACGCGTCGGCAAATTCGGCCAGCGCGATATGTGCCATGTCATATTCGTCATCAGAGGCAAACATATCCGTGTAAACTCTGTTTTGCGAAAGCGTCTGCATGGTAAGAGGCGTAATGAATTCCAGAGCGCTTTTTGTCATGATGATTTTTACATGGGCACCTGCTTTCACAAGCCGGCGGGTCAATTCCGCCGCTTTGTAAGCCGCAATGCCTCCGGTGATTCCAAGAACAATTTTCTTATTTTCCAGCATATGGTTCGACTTCCAGAAATTTTTGATTAATTTTTTTGAAAACAGCTCGTGGCGCTTGGCCGTTGTCTATGAATATAACAATGCTTTTTCACAATATCAAGGTATAATTATTATTGATATCTTGAAAATTTTATAAGGAAATGGTCCCATGTAGCTTAATTCTTCGCTGTGCTTGCGCCGCTCCGCTTCGCTGCGGGGATAATTCCACTTACGCTTCGAGCTTCATTACATTCGCTCTTAGCACGTGGCATTAATTTCCCTTGCAAATCCTCCGGAATGCTATTATAAACCGAGCAATTCTATTTACATCACAACGTTAGGAGATTATTATGAAATGGTTCCGTTTTGATATCAGAATTCTCATCGCGCTCGTGGTCGTCGCCGCCCTGGGCTGGTTTATCTTCGGTAATTATATCGAAATAGGAAATCCTGTGATTAAATTAGACAGTGATGTGAAAGCCATCGGCAGACAGAAAACTGTCGGTATTACGTTTTCCGATTCCAAAAGCGGTCTTTCCCGGATCACGGCGGAGATCATTCAGGACAACAAAGGTCACGTTCTGGCCGATAAAAAAATCCCGCAAAAGGGCGTGGCCCATGAATCCCTGAGTCTGAATATCGCCAGCACTCAACTGGCGCTCCATGACGGCCCCGCGGTTTTGAAAATATCGGCGACGGATCATTCGCTTTTGAAGAATCAGACGGTGCTGTCGCAGTCCGTCACAATCGATACGATTCCACCGATGATCAACCTTCTAAAGAATATCAATTACATCAATCAGGGAGGCACGGGCTTTGTCGCGTATCAGCCTTCAAAACCCCTCTCATCGACGGGCGTTTATATCAATGATTACTTGTCGCCGGCGCATGCCGTCTTGATCGACAATAAACCTTCGTACATCACGTATTTCGCGCTGCCGATGACTGCCGATAAAGCAGCTACAAGCATTATGATCTTTGCCCGGGACGAAGCCGGCAATGAAACCCGTGTGTCCGTTCCCTGCGTGATTAAGGAAAAGAAATTCCGTTCCGACAAAATGCATCTTTCGGAAGCGTTCCTCCAGCGTAAAATGCCGGAATTCCAGGCCATGGTTCCTTCGCTTCAGGGCAAAACGCTTCTGGATGTATTCACCTATGTCAATTCCCAGATGCGAAAAGAAAACTTTTCCGCCATACAGAAAATCTGCATGAAATCGGCTCCCAAAGAACTCTGGGAAGGCGAATTCCTGCGCATGAGCAATGCCGCTCCTATGGCCCTGTTCGGCGATAAGCGCAGTTATGTGTATGAAGGAAAAGTGGTGGGTGAATCCGTTCATGAAGGCGTGGATCTTGCTGCCAACGCGCGCAGCCCCATTGAGGCATCCAATAAAGGGATTGTTGTCTTCACCGGAGCTCTGGGCATTTACGGCAATACGGTTATTATCGACCACGGTCTGGGATTATTCAGTCTTTACGCCCATCTCTCATCCATCGACACGACCGTGGGCAAAACCGTGGCAAAAGGCGAAAAAATTGGTCTTTCCGGCATGTCCGGACTGGCGGGGGGAGATCATCTGCACTTCAGTATTATGGTCGGCGGAAAATTTGTCGACCCCAAAGAATGGTGGGATCCCCACTGGATCAAAGACAACATCACCCGGTAAAGCAGCGTTTCAACCGGCCATCGGCTTTTAATGTTTATTGACATCCCGGTGATTGACATTGACATGGTACTTCAACGAGGTAAAAAAAGCGCTCATTTTATTGGCCATCACAACTGATCGATGCTTCCCGCCCGTACAACCGATGGCAATATTGAGGAGCACCTTCCCTTCTTTTTCATAAAGCGGGGTCAAGAGATTCATTAAATCTTTGATTTTTTCCAGAAACTGTTTGCTTTCCCTGTTGCGCAAGACGTAGTTTTGCACGTTCCTGTTATTACCGTCAAAATTTTTCAACTTTTCTATAAAATAAGGGTTGGGTAAAAATCGGACATCGAAAACAAGGTCGGCATCCACCGGCAATCCATAACGGTAACCGAACGACTGGACATTGATTACCATTCTCTTGTTTTTTGAAAATACCGAAAAAGACCTCTGAACAACGTCCTTTAATTGATGCACATTAAAGGATGTTGTATCGATCACCTTATCCGCCATTTTCTTCAGGGAAGATAACTTTTCGCGTTCCAGCGAAATTCCTTCCATAATAATGCCCCGTTCCAGGAGAGGGTGGACGCGTCTGGTCTCGCTGAAGCGGTGGACAAGAGACTCGTCGCTGGACTCGAGAAAAAGAATCTCGATTTTGTATCCTTTTTTCTTCAGGCTCGCAAAAATCCGGCTGTATTTATCCAGAAAGCTTCGTTGCCTTAAATCCATAACCAGCGCCACGCGCTTGATTTCCGGTGAAGAAGCCAGCGTGATGGCAAGAAATTTCGGCAGTAAAATAACGGGAAGGTTGTCGACGCAGAAGAATCCGACATCCTCCAGCGCGCGCAATGCCGTACTTTTACCCGACCCGGAAATGCCCGTTATAATAACAACCCGCAAATTTTTCATTTTATTTCCCCTGGATGTGCCGAATTTTTAGCACACATTTTATAAATTTTACAACAATAAAAAGCCGCAGGCCCTCAACGGATTCCTGCGGCAAAAGAAAAAACGTTTTGATGTCTTGTCCCGTTCAGACAATACAGGTGCGTTCCTGATCGATGATAATCTGATACAATTCATCCCGGGATTTTGCCGCGATGAGTTTGTTACGGAAGTAAACGTCTTTGAGCATTTTGGATATTTTGGCCAGAATTTTCAGGTGCTGGCCGGCAGAGTTTTCCGGCGCAAGCAAAAGAAAAAAGAGATGCACCGGTTTGCCGTCGAGCGAATCATAAGCAATGCCCTTTTCGCTGCGTCCGAAAGCAACAACAATGTCATTCAGATTGGATATCTTTCCGTGAGGAATGGCAACCCCCTCTCCTATGCCCGTGGAACCGAGATTTTCACGCTGCTTTAAAATATCAATGATTGAAGAACTGTTCAGTTTTAAACCGCCTTCAATGATAACATTCACGAGTTCCGCAAGGACTTCATCCTTGTTTTTCGCCTCTAAACCGGCATTAATAAATTCCATTTTAAAAATCTGATTCAGCTGCATTGTTCAACCATATCTTCCATGTCTATTGACTTGCTTGATGATCACCTCTAGAAAAGCTCCGACGCTTTCATTTCGTTTCGATAAGAGTGTAACGGCCGTCATCCCCTCTGTAGATCATACTGACATTTTCAGACGACGTATCGCGATACAGCACAAAACGGTCATTTGTTTCCTCGATTTCCATGATGGCTTCATCAAACGACATGGGCTTTAAGATAACTTTTCGGGTTTCCATGATTTTACTTGCCGTCGGTTCCTCGATTTCTTCCTCGTTGAGAGGTTTTTCCTGAGCACGTCTGATCGTCTTCGGTTTGTGTTGTCTTATTTTCTCTCTCTGTTTCTTGAGCTGTTTTTCGATTTTTTCAACACACCGGTCCAGAGCAACGCGCATATCCTTGGCTTCTTCTTTCGCGTTGATGTTCCATCCGTTGGAGTTCAAATTAATTTCCGTCACATTTCTGAACTTTTCCATAGAGACAACTACATGAGCTTCGGCGGGCGCATCCAGATATTTTTTCAGTTTCTGCATTTTTTCTTCGGCGTAATTTTTTTGCCAGTTCTCCCCTTCCCCGTTCCTGAACGTTACCGAAATCTTCATCATTGCTCCTCCTTACATAATTAAATTCATCGTCCTGATAACCTTCATCGACCGATTGACTTTCTTTGCGCCGGCAATCAAAGGTGCGAACCTCTTTGCCAAACCGCTGCATAGAATTGAAGCCTCGGCTGCGCCGTGTTTTTCAACCTGCCAATCCCGATGCTTCGCTTCGGCACCAGAGTTTCACCATAAAGGGACCCGTCATATATTGGGCTCAAAACTAAAAGTCAACCAAAATCTTACACCGGTTGTGTCTTTGTCCGTCAAATCGCTTTAAAATATTTCTTTCGCTTCGATGAAGGAAGAATCCCCATCATTTCCCGGTACTTGGCCACCGTTCGGCGGGCGATATGAATTCCCTTTGCCTTCAGTAATTGAACCATTTCGCAGTCGCTGTAGGGTTTACGCGGCGGTTCCGAGCTGATCAGTTGCCGAATTTCTTCCTGCACGCTTTTCGATGCAATCGTTCCCTGTGTTGTCGTTCTGATCGAACTTCCGAAGAAATACTTCAATTCGAAAATTCCCTGCGGCGAATGCATGTATTTATTATTAACCACGCGGCTGATGGTGGATTCATGCATCTCGATATCATTGGCAACATCCCGTAAAATCAAAGGTCTGAGATAATCGATGCCTTTATCGAAAAATTCTTTTTGAAATTTTACAATACTTTCCGCCACCTTATATATGGTGTTTTGACGCTGTTGAATGCTCTTGATCAACCAGGTTGCCGATTGTACCTTGTCCTTGATGTATTTTTTCCCGTTTTCGGCCTCTTCATGACTATGACTCGAAATGCCGGCCATTACTTCCCGGTAAAAATTACTGATGCGCAGTCGCGGCAAGCCATCATCGTTCAAAATAATTTTATATTCGTCTCCTGTTTTGACAACATAGACATCGGGAATGATCGGCTGCGCTTTGTCTTCCGAATAAATGCTCCCCGGCTTCGGATTCATTTCGCTGATCAGCAATACCGCCATTTCCACTTCCTTGAGCGGAACTTTTAATTTATGGGCGATTTGAGCATAGTTTTTCAGTTCCAGCTCTTTGAGAAAATCTCTGATTATCACTTCAATAATCCGGTTTTTTACGCCCAGCATCCTGGCCTGTATCAACAGGCATTCCTGAAGATTACGCGCGGCAATTCCCGGAGGATCAAATTCCTGAACTTTTTGAAGCACTCTTTCCACCAGCTCTTCACTGACATTTTCCAGTTGTGCAATTTCCTGAGCCGTTGCGCATAAATATCCATTGGGATCCAGATTGCCGATAATCTGGCTGCCGACCCGTTCTTCGTCTTCCGAAAAGGACGACAGTTTCATCTGCCAGGTCAGATGCTTTGATAACGTCTGACCTTCTGTCAGCACATTATCCCAGGATGTTTCCTCCCCATCCTTGCCGCCGTACGTCATGCCCACCGGGCCGTAATCTTCCAGGTAGCTCGCCCAGTCGAATTCGTCCGTTCCGGCTCCTTTTTCAACATTCAATTCTTCCGTATGTTCGACCGCTTTTATCGTATCGCGTTCGACGGGCAGGCCATCATTTTCAAATTCCCCGATCAATGCCTCGTCCGAATTTTCATCAGTGGAAATTTCCTCCAGCAGGGGATTTTCTTCCATCTCCTGATTGATCGCTTCCACAAGTTCCTGACGGGACAGCTGCAGCAGCTTGATGGCCTGCTGGAGCTGAGGGGTCATGATCAGCTGCTGGGAAAGTTTTAGATGCTGTTTTAACTCAAATGCCATAATCGGAATTCAGTACAAGCCTGTTATAAATTAAATGAATCTCCAAAATAAAATTTTCGGGCCAGTTCGCTCTGCGCAATGGTGTCCGGCGGTCCTTCCACCAGGATCTCTCCATTGTTGACGATATACGCCCGGTCACAGCAGGAAAGCGTTTCCCGCACATTATGATCGGAGATAATGATGCCGATGCCCTTGGCTTTCAGTTTTTCAATAATTTTCTGAATATCGGCAACGGCCAGCGGATCAATGCCCGCAAACGGCTCATCCAGAAGAATATATTTGGGAGAGGTCACCAGAGCCCGTGTAATTTCGACCCGCCGTCTTTCTCCACCGGAAAGAGAATAGGCATAATTTTTTGCCAGTGCGGTCAGGTCCAGCTCCTTTAAAAGCTCGCGAAGCCGCTCCTGTCTTTCCGCTTCACTCAAATCAAGAGTTTCCAGAATCGCCAGGATGTTTTCCTCCACAGTCAGCTTCCGGAAAATCGACGGTTCTTGAGGCAGATAATTCAGGCCTTTGCGTGCTCGCCGGTACATGGGATTTCCCGTAATGTTTTCCCCGTCGAGATAAATCTCTCCCGCATCCGGCTTGACCAATCCCACAATCATGTAAAACGTCGTCGTTTTTCCGGCGCCATTGGGCCCCAGCAGACCGACCACTTCTCCCGGTGCAATCAATAAGTCGATCTGATTGACCACTTTTCTCTTGTTATAAATTTTCGTTAAACCTTTAGCCGATAAATCGCTCATTTTAAATCATCAGTTTTTCATGGTTGACTGGTTTTCTGTCTGTCTGCGCTCCTGCGGATAGATAACCGCCTTGACGCGCATGCGCTCTCCGCCTTCCACAATACCTTTATCTTCATCAAGCAGAATAATCACCCGCTCGCCTCTGATCGAACTTTTTCCTTCCTTCAGTTCCGCATTCCCCGTCATGATAATTTTATTTTCCGCCTGAACATATACGGCCTCATCGGCCGTTGCCTTCCGCGTTCCCTGCACCACGGAAACATTTCCCCGGGCCTCGATTTTTTCCAGATCCCCGGCTTGATTGTCGCGCGCCTTTTGCGCCTTCTCTGTTTTCGGCTGTTGCCGATAATGCAAAATAAGTTTTTCCGCCTTTAATACACTGTCGCCCTGAACGACCGTGGCATTTCCCGAAAAAACGATCTGGCTCCGATTCTTAAACGCCTCCATTCTTGCGGCTGTAATCTGAATCGGCTTGTCCGTGCGGGCGGTCAATGTATTTTTACCCGGGCAGATTTCAACGTAGCAAAAGAAAAAAAACAGCATTAAAAAAATGTATGTGTGTTTACGGATCATTCTTTTCTCAATGAATGTTTGCCTTGACCATCGACGGAATACTCAATTCCCCGCTGTTCAAAAAAATGGCCAATCCCTGCCCGGTTATTCTGATGCGTCTGCTTTCCATTCTGACCGGCGCGTCCGTGAAAAATTTTCTTTCCTCATCGCTGTATTGGACATACTCCGTGAAAAAATTATCGCCGTCATCCGACGTGATCACGACATTGCCGCTGATGTTCATGTTCTTCTTATCCGTAAAAATCCGGCCCTTATCCGCCTTCATTTCATACTTTTTACCATCCGCCGTTATCACCGTTACCCGGACCTGCTCCAAAACAGCAAGATTTTGTTTTTTATCGTATGACGCCGATGCCGCTTTTACCTCCCATTTTCCCTTATTCTCTCCAACTTCCGTATAGACAAACCCTTTAATTTGCAGATCAACGTTATCCTGCAGCGCCTTCAATAACGTTTTCGGCTTATTGATGCTATCCCTGAA
This sequence comes from Smithella sp., assembly GCA_017993615.1. GTDB lineage: Bacteria > Desulfobacterota > Syntrophia > Syntrophales > Smithellaceae > Smithella. The sequence continues at coordinate 14,946 of JAGOMJ010000003.1, forward strand.
GATTAAAAAAGCTGCCAGAAAAACCGCCAGAAAAACCGTTACAACGGAGAAGAAAACTATTGTTTTTTTTCTGTTTTTTATCACAATCCGAAACATCCCGCAGAAACTTTTTTTATTTGTTTTTATTATATCACTCAGAATGCAGGGTGTAAAGCTATAAGGGGTGTACTGCGTTATAAAAACCGTTTTAAAAAAGCCATGACGAAATGTTATTTTTAAAATTCATATCGCGCGGCAATCTCCGCCCACTTTCCCTGAGCCTGCAGAATCATCTCACAGACTTCCCGTACGGCGCCCTTTCCGCCTTTATGTCCGGTTATATAATCAACCTGCTTTTTGACCACGTCGGATGCGTCGGCAACGGTCGCTGAAAAACCGACCCTGTTCAACACCGGGATATCCACAATGTCGTCCCCCATAAAAGCCGTTTCGTCTGGCGAGAGCTTGTATTTTTTTAGAATTTTCTCAAAGACTTCTTTCTTGTTGTATACTTTCTGATAGACATCTGTAATGTCCAGATCTCTTGCCCGATGCGAGACAACTTTGGATTGACGACCGGTAATAATAGCCACTTTGATATTAAAGCGCTGCAGGATTTTCAATCCATGGCCATCGCGGACATTGAAATGTTTCGTTTCACACCCTTCATCATTCATAATAATCCGCCCATCCGTCATGATGCCATCCACATCCAGCATCAGCAGCTTTATTTTTTTGAGTTTTTCCTTGAGATTCTTTTTCATTTTTTATTCAGCCTTTTTTCTTTTATTGATTTTTCCCGTTTGACGGCGTTTTGACTAAAGCGTCGATTTTCATCAGAGTGACAAGAAGGTCTTCCAGCGAATCCAGATAGAGTGAATTTGCACCGTCGCACAGCGCTTTCTCGGGATCGGGATAGACTTCAAAAAAGACACCATCAACACCGGCAGCCACGGCAGCGCGCGCAAGATACGTCACCATGTCTCTCTGTCCTCCCGAAGACGCCCCCCGGCCTCCGGGCAACTGCACCGAATGCGTAGCATCAAAAATGACCGGATACCCCATCTTACGCATGATCGGCAGGGAACGCACATCAAAAACAAGATTATTATAACCGAACGTTGCGCCCCTTTCCGTAATCATGATGTTGTCATTGCCTGCCGCACGAGCCTTTTCGATGATATTGGCCACATCCCACGGTGCCAGAAACTGTCCTTTTTTGACATTGATCACACGCGCCTTTTTTGCCATTTCGGTGACAAAATCCGTTTGACGGCATAAAAATGCCGGCACCTGCATGACGTCCAGAACTTTCGAGGCCGGATCGATTTCTTCGAAACGATGAACGTCGGACAGTACCGGCACACCCAGTTTTTCCCTGATGCGCTGCAATATCGCCAGACCTTTTTTCAATCCGGGGCCCCGGAAGGATTTAATCGACGTGCGGTTGGCCTTGTCGTAAGACGCTTTGAAGATAAAAGGCATTTTCAGCCTCTCCGTGAGTTTTTTCAAATAAAGCGCAATCGCCATCGCCTTTTTCTCATCTTCCAGAACGCAGGGTCCGGCAATCAATATAAATTTTTTATTATCTCCGATTGTGACATTACCCATTTTTATTTTTTTCATTTTTATTCACTCCCTGTATTTTGCCGCTTTCTCTCCTGTAATAATTGAATATTCAATCGGGGGATCCGTTGAGCGGCTTTTGGCGATTCCGGATTGAGTGCATGAGCTTTTTTATAGGTTTCCAGGGCTTTCTGATATAGCCCTTTTTTCTCATACGCTTCTCCGAGATTATCATAAATATCGGCATCGTCGCTATCGAATTTCAAGGCCGTATTATAATGTTTGATGGCCTGATCGTAATTACCGGCAGCCGCATAGGCGAACCCGAGATTGGCGTAAGATCCCGCCTTTTTAGGTTCCTGTTTGGCCAGCTTCTGATAGATTGCGATCGCCTTCTGATAATTTTTTTCCTTCAGGTAAAGATCTGCCAGCGCGGTCGACGCGTCTTTTGACGACGCAGGCATCTTCTCGTACAAGGCAATCGCCTTCTTTTTCATGCCCATCTTTTCGTAGGTATCCGCGAGATTGGCACGCAAAACCGGTTCCTTCGCGCCCAGTTGAATGGCCTTTTCGTAATTCGAAGCCGCAGCCTGGTATTTTTTTAATTCTCCATAGGCAAAACCGAGATTCGCATAAACCGAGGCCTTGCGCGATGATTTTGTTTTCAGCCTCTCATAATAGTTGGCCGCCTGGCTGTACTGTTTGTTTTTTAGTGACAGATCCGCCAGCCTCTCCAGGGCATCGGTATCGCTGGGATTGATCTTCAGAACATGGCGATATTCTCTCGCCGCATCGCCATACATTTTTTTTCTTTCGTAAACGGCACCGAGATTGAACCGGATGGTAGGCTCGTTGGGATTAAGCGCGGCCGCCTTTTTCAGACTTTGCAGTTCCTCCTGCGCCTTGCCGCTTCCGGCATATGCCACCGCCAGATTCGCATGGGCTACCGGATTTTTAGGCTGTCGTCTCAAAATTTCCCGATAACATTTAATCGCCTCATCGGTTTTTTTGAGTTTCAGATAAATATCACCGAGCGCAAACAGCGCCTCCTCCGGCTCCCGGGAATGTTTGACGATGTATTGGTATTCGTCAATGGCGTTGCTCATCATATTGCCGTTTTTGTATGCGTCCGCCAGTCTGAATCTCGCCGCGTCGTTATGCGGTTCCAGCCGGACGGCTTCCCGGTAATGTTGCGCCGCTTTGGACCATGCTTTTTTTTCCTCGAGAGCAAGTCCCAGCGCCAGATGGCCCTCCGTTTCTTTGGGATTGATTTTAATGAGGTCGCCGGCGAGCTTCGCTGCAGCGCCGAATTCCTTTTGTTTGATATGAATTTTCACCAGCTCCAGCATGGCGGTTGTGTCATCGGATTGGATCGTCAGGACCTGCTGATACAGTTTTTTCGCGTCATCCGTTCTTCCGTGATGCGCATAAATACCGGCCAGAATCTTGCGCACACGGACATCGTTTTGATTGAGTTCGATGGCTTTCTTTAAATAGTCAATCTGCTGTTCGACGTTGGAAGATTCTTTCGCAAACCTAAACCAGTCTTGAGGTGTAATGACAATTTTCAGCGGCACGGACGCGATCGTGTCATTCAGATAATGCACAAGGATTTGATAATTGTTCACCGTACCGGAACGACCGCTCATTCCTCCCGTCCTGATCAGCTTATTGACAAAATCAATACCCTTCATCAAAACACCGAGGTCGCTGCTTCTGCTGCTGAGCCCTTCAAACCGGACGTAGGTATACTTGCCGGATAAATCATCACTGGCCACCGCTTTGACGACAAACTCATCGCGGTATGTAATTTCCAGCACGTCATTCCGGTATATGCGCATGTCCTGACCGTTTTTTTCCACGTCCAAATAATAGAATTGCGGCTTCTCCTTCAGAACATAATACGAAAAGGTATTTTTGATCCTGGACATCTGAAAAGCCAGCGACAAAAAAAATCCCTGATAAAAAAGAAGCGCCACAACGGCGATACAAACAACAACGGCGGCTGCAATGGATAGCGTTTTTACCGGCAACCTTCCATTTAATTTTGGTCTTCTATCCTGTCTGTCCTGATGGATCATCGCATTTCTCGTTTCTGCATGACGATGCTTTTGATAACGGCGTTCCTGTTGTTCTTCAAGCCCGCGGATGAAATTTGCGGTGAACTTCCTTCAATCGTTCCCTCGTAATGTGGGTATAGATTTGCGTGGTTGCGATATCCGAATGTCCCAGCATAACCTGCACGGTACGCAAATCGGCGCCGCCTTCCAGAAGATGCGACGCAAAGGAATGCCGGAATGTATGCGGATAAACCTTCTTCTGCAATCCCGCCTGACGCGCACAGGCAACCACGATCTTCCAAAACCCCTGCCTGGTGAATTTTTTTCCGAACCGGCTCAAAAACAGAACATCCGTGCTTTTTTTCTGCATGAATTTCGGCCGGATTTCATCCACATAACGCCTGACACAATCATAAGCTATTCTGCCGATCGGGACAATTCTTTCTTTACTGCCTTTCCCCATGACAATCAGAAATCCCACCTGCCAGTTGATGCTGTTCATCGTCAAATTAATGAGTTCCGACACACGGATGCCCGTCGCGTATAAAAGTTCCAGCATGGCGGTATTGCGAATGGCAGCATTATTCCGGTTTCCGGACTGAGCCAGAATGGTTTTCATTTCTTCCTTGCTGATCGTTTCCGGAAGCTTCATCCAGACTTTCGCCAGCTCGATATGGGCCAGCGGATTTTGGGCAATAACCTTCTCCCTCAGTAGATATTTGTAAAATCCCCTCAAAGCGGCCAGCGCTCTGTTCATGGAATTCGCCGCCAAACCTTCTTCTCTAAGCTTTGTCAGATAATCCACGACGATTTCCGGCGTTACGTTGTCTATATCGCTTATTTTCCGGTTGGTCTGCACAAAGGCCAGATACCGGTGCAGATCCCGGCTGTAGGATTCCAGCGTGTTCTGAGCCATTCCGCGTTCTATGAACAGATAATCCAGATATTTCATTAATAATGCCCGCATATGACTTTTTAACTTAATTATCTTTCTGAAGCAAAGATTTTTTATTGACTTATTTCTGAATATCATAAAAATAGGAACAGAAACCTCTCTAAAACGTTACTGACAAGGAACCGCTCATGAAAAAAATTGTTATCGCTTCCGATCACGGCGCCGTAGCTTTAAAATCCGAAATCATCGCTTTTTTGAAAACAAAACAGTGCGAGTTGAAGGATCTCGGAGTCGACAGCGATGATCCGGTCGATTATCCCGATATCGCCGTGCTGACCTGTACGGAATTCAAACGAGGCGGATATGATTTCGGCATTCTTTTGTGCGGGACGGGAATCGGCGTATCCATGACCGCGAATAAAATCAAAGGAATCCGTTGCGCTCTGATTCACGACCTCTTTACCGCAGAAATGGCCAAAGCCCATAACGACGCCAACTTTATCGCTTTCGGCGGCCGGGTAAAATATAATGTGCCCGTCACGAAAATGATTGAAAAATTCATGGAAACCGAATTTGCCGGGGAAAGGCACTGCCGGAGAGTCGGTAAAATCATGGACGCTGAAAAATAATATTCAGACAGCTTTTTCATTCAGGAATCCAAATGTCGGATATTCTTGATAAAAAAAAGATTCGCAAGGTGTTTCGCAACGTTCAGAAACACCTGAGCATTGCCCAGCTTATCCGCCGTTTTTCCACCAACAAAGAAGATATCCGAAAAGCAGCCCTGAACGGGGTCAACCTGTCCCGATGCAGGAGTGTTTTGGAACTGGGCTGCGCGTTCGGTGCTTTTACCGAGGCGCTGAGAAACAAACTGCATGACGGCGCAACCATTACAGGCGTTGATATCATCTCCGAATACAAGCCTTTTTTTCTCGATGCCTGCCGACGGGCCGGTTACGAAGGAACCTTTCTATCTTCCGGAATCGAAAAAATAAAAAAAATCCCATCCGGATTCTTTGATCTGGTGATCTGCAGTTACGCTTTATACTTTTTTCCTGAGATCATTCCGGAAATTGCCCGAATCATGAAACCAAGCGGTTTTTTTATTACGATTACGCATTCCAGCAACGACATGCGGGAAATCGTTGACATCGTCAAAAGAATTCTCGGGCGACATCATGCTTCCGGAACCAACCGGTCTCTGCCGATAGAAATTATTTTCGATCAGTTTTCGGCTGAAAACGGCGAGTCCTTGCTTCAGCCTTTCTTCAAGACGATAGAGGCCATCGACTTTAAAAATACGCTGGTATTTCAGTCTCAGGAAATCAGATATTTCATGGACTATTTTCAATTCAAGAAATCTTTTTTCCTCTCGGAGCAGGACGCCAACAATCAAACGATCATCCGTCAGCTCTTCAAGGAATTGCAGGAAACACTATCGAAGAATCAAATTGTCAGTATGTGCAAAGACGACAGAATTTTCATCTGTTCGCAACCTTCAACCGGCAAGGACTCCCCATGAAAAAACAGCGCAAGCATTGCCTTTATTGCGGCGGCAAAACCGTCAAAAAATATGAAGATAACGTCCGGCGCGATTTCTGTCCCGTTTGTAATTCTTATTTTTATGAAAATCCGCTGCCGGTTGTTTCCTCAATTCTGGAAGATTCCCGTCAGATTCTTCTGGTTAAAAGAGGCAAGCGCCCGTCAAAAGGATTGTGGTGCCTGCCGACGGGATTTGCCGAAGCCGGAGAAAGTATCGAGGAAGCGGCCCTGCGCGAATTGGAAGAAGAAAGCGGCATAAAAGGAAAAATTATAAAATTACTCGACGTCGATTCCTATAAAAGTCGCTTTTACGGTGATTTGCTGTTTCTGACATTTGTCGTTCAACAAACGGGCGGAAAGCTTTGCGCCGGCGATGATTGCTCACAGGCCCGATTCTGGCCTGTCCATAAATTACCTCCCTTAGCCTTCCGCTCCAACAAACGCGCTCTGGATGCCTACATTAAAAGCAGAAAAGACTACTGGGCTATTTTTGATTCCATAGAGCACGCGGACAAAAAATCCCTGCCACCCGCCGTGGCAAAAAATTCTCTGACGCGACGCCTGGTGAATGTCATCATCAAAAACAAAGAAAAAATTATTGAACAATGGCTGGAAGACGTCATAGTCAATCCTTCCACTACCGAGTATCACAAGGTGGAACGGACGGTTCTGTATAACATCTGCGACAAAATTCTCTCTCAGTTAACCCTCTGGCTCGGAGGGTTGCACGATGTTGACAAAATCAGGAATTTCTATACCAAACTGGGTAAAGAACGAAGGATTTCAGGCTTTAAAATCAGCGGCGCCTTGAGCGCACTCAGTCTCATTCGCAAACACATCTGGACCTTCGCCTTGGCGCAGGACGCCCTGCAGAAAAATCTGGAGCTGCTGATGACCTTCGAACTTCAACGAAGGATGACGGTTTTTTTCGACCTGGCAACTTTTTATTTAACTAAGGGACACGAAGAGAAATAGTAATATCTTTTTTTGAGAAGATAACCTATTAGTAATGTCATACCGGTGCAGGCCGGTATCCAGCTAACGTAAGCGAGTCAATAATTTCCCAGATTCCGGTTTACACCGGAATGACGGATAATGGATATTAATTAAATGTCAACGTCAAGATTGGAGGTGTTACTATGGAATTCAAAGATGTTATAAAACAAAGACGGGCTGTAAATTTTTTTGACCCCACCAAAAACGTAACCGATGCGCAGCTTAAACAGATCATAGAAACCGCGGCGTTGGCGCCTTCCGGATTCAATCTCCAACCATGGAGGGTTATCGTTCTAAGAGATAAAGAAAAAAAAGAAATGTTGAGAAAAGTAGCCATGAATCAGCCGAAAATTACCGAAGCCCCCGTCGTCCTGATTGTTCTGGCGGATCGTGAAGGATGGAAGAAAGGCAATCCCGGTTTTGAAAAAGATTTTGTCGAATCGGTCAAAGAGGGCATCATGAAGCAGGAGCAGTACGACTGGTTCTGCAAGGCAACCAATTCTCTTTACGGAGCTACGCCGGAACGTCAACTGGCGTTTGCCTGCAAGAATACCGGTTTTTTCGCTATGGCGTTGATGCTCGCTGCCAAAGATGCCGGCCTTGATTCTCACCCGATGGACGGATTCGATATTGACGGCGTTCACAAAGCGTTTAATATCCCCGACCAGTACTGGATTCCCTGCTTATTGGCCATAGGCCATTTCGACAAAACAAAAACCCTTCTTCCGCCAAAATGGAGAAAGAGTTATGAAGAAATCGTGTACTGATAAATAACCAATTGCCATTTTTATAAAATCCGGTTAAATAAGAATTACTAAATTCAAGGAGAAGAAGATGGCCGCTAAAATTAAAATTTACACGTTGAGCACATGCAGTCACTGCAAGGCAACAAAGAAATTCCTGAACGACAACAGCCTTCCTTTTGATTGCGTGGATGTCGATTTGCTGCAGGGCGATGCCCGTCAGAAAATGCTGGAAGAAGTTATGCAGTACAATCCCGACCGTTCTTTCCCGACCATTCTGATTGGTGACAAGGTCATCATCGGTTTCAAGGAAAACGCTATTAAGGAGGCTTTGGGTATTTAATGACTCCTGCTGAACTCTACGACATGATGAAAAAGGTCCAGGAACCGAAAGGTTACTTTTTCAATAAAGATAAAGATTGGGTTTTAAGCATCCTCGGCGATCTTTTAGTCAACAAAGAACGTTATGGCTATATGTGTTGTCCCTGCCGTCTGGCGGCTGGCAACCGGGAAAAGGACGCCGATATTATCTGTCCCTGCCAATACCGGCCGGACGATGTCAGGGAATACGGCAGTTGTTTCTGTAATTTATACGTTTCAGCCGAATGGAATGAAGGAAAAATCGAACATCAGTACGTTCCGGAAAGAAGGCCCAAGGAAAAAATCGGCTTTTAAGTCCTTGTCAATTCAATGATTTTCAAATTCTGTCGGAAGGCCGGGCAATTTTTTTCATCTTTTCTCTTGATTTCCGTAAATAAATTATTATATTCAAGCAAAACTTAATCATTAAGGAGTTTTCTCCATGATAAATATGTATAAGTGCAAGAAAAAGAACACTCTGATCAGTGAAGTCTGCACCGATACAACCTGCGAATGGCGTCTGAAAAACGAATCCTTTCTAAATTGCACATGGGTCGCCTGCAATTACGGTCCGTTTACGCTGGAAGAAGTCGGCGACATGATGGGCGTTACCCGCGAGCGAATTCGTCAGATTGAAGCCAAAGCTCTGAAGAAACTCCAACATAAAAAGAGACGTGATCAACTCAAAGATTTTGCCGCACCGGGTAACGACTGGGACAGCCTGTAACTCTATCTCGCCTTCACAGTCAATATTCTATACCTGCCAGTTTCTCTTCGGAGATATTTTTGTGACACATCCGTTCGGGATAAATTAAACCAAAAAATTGTATGCTATTCAGGGGAATTGATTTTCAGGTCTGATCTATGGGCCTTGATTTTTTGCGGTGTACTTTTATGAGCATTATGATTGTTCAGTTATGACTCACGGATTTCTGTTCGCGCCGCTCCAGAATCTGTTTTCTCTATTTTCTTCCTGATTTATCTTTTGAAAGCACTTCTCTCATTTGCTCTTTTCGCTCATCGCGTGTAAAGAGCAGAGCGCAGATTGACGATTCAATATCCATGGCCGCCATTTTATCCATGCGGGGAACGATGGAGCACAGATTTTTCAATTCCTCAAAAGCTCTCGGAGAACGTTGTGACAAAGTATCCGCGATACTCTCCGCCACTTCCATGAATCTTTCCGGCGGTTCCACTTTATTGACCAGTCCCAGTTTCATAGCTTCATTGGCGCCGATCGGTTCTCCCAGCATAACGATTTCCTTCGCCTTGGTGATGCCGACAATCTGACTCAGCGGGTAAAAAAACGGATTAAATCCGAATTTCAATTCCGGATGACAGAAGATGGCGCTTTCGGATGCGACGACAAGATCGCAAACGGTAACCAGATTAAAACCCCCGCCCAGAGCGATCCCGCCCACGGCAGCAATCACCGGTTTTTTAAACGCATATATCTTTTTCAAGTACATCATCATGGACTTCAGGAATTTATCGCTTTCTTTATCGGGCAGGTTGTTCATTTCCTTGATATCCATACCTGCCGAAAAGACATACTCTCCGCCGGTCAGCACGACTGCCCGCACATCGGAATCGGTTTCCAGATCGGCAAATACATCATACAATTCCTGATGCATCTCTTTGCTGATCGCATTCATTTCATGAGGGCGATTCAACTTAATCACGGCGTACTTCTTTTTCTTTTCAACAATCAAACTATGGTAAGTCATTTTTTATTATCAACCATGATACGAAGTTCTTTTCCTGTTTTGAAAAACGGAACTTTTCTTTCTGTCAGTTTCACCTGAGTGCCTGTTTTGGGATTGCGGCCCATGCGCGGTTTTCTTTCCCGGACCTCGAAACTGCCGAACCCCCTCAACTCAATGCGTTCGCCGCGTTTTATCGCGTCAATCATCGAATCAAAAATGATGTTGACAACGTACGTTACATCCTTGAGGGAATACGTTTTGAGTTCTTCCTGTAATTTTTTGATCAAATCGTTTTTTGTCATGATAAACTTTCCTTTATCTTCCGGGATAATATAAGTAACTTAAACCGCTATTCATCTCCATTTTTTCCTTGAGCGACGCGCTTATTTTACTCGCCGCACCTTCCAGAACATAATCGAAAATCGACGCTCTTTTCTTTGAAGGATAAACCAGATCGAATTCGCCGTTGCCCCCTGCTAATTTATCCGCGAGCTTTGCGGCGGAAGACATGTCGCCCAAATAATCAATCAATCCCAATTCCTTCGCTTTACGGCCTGAAAAAACCCGTCCATCGGCGATTTCGATCACTTTTTCCCGGGACAGTTTTCTTTCTTTCACAATCACGTCCACGAACTGATTGTAAATATCGTCCACCAGATCCTGAACGATGACTTTTTCTTCAGGCGTCATGTCCCGTAACGGAGAGCCGATATCCTTGTATTCGCCGCTTTTCACCACGGCGGATTTTACGCCGACTTTCTTGAGCAGCTCTTCGAAATTGGCAAACTGCATGATAGCCGAAATACTGCCGGTTATGGTGCCGGGATTGGCGACAATTTTATCGGCTGCGCACGCGATAAGCAACCCGCCGGACGCTGCAATCGATCCCATGGAAACGACAACTTTCTTTGTTTTTTTGAGCTCGAGGATGGCATCGTATATTTCCTGAGAAGCGGCAACGCCTCCTCCCGGCGAATCCACCCTGAGAACCACCGCAGTAATAGAGCGGTCTTTGCCAAATTTATCCAACTGTTCGACAATTTCCAGCGAATCGGCAATCATGCCTTCAACAGGCACAACGCCGATTTTGTTTTTTAACGAAAACCGGGATGTCTTTCCCATGTTAAAACCGGCGTTGTAAAAAGACAGATAGAAGATCAGACCAAACACAAAAAGGATCAACATTCCAAACAACACGGGATGTTTTCGCATGGTTTACTCGCCCTTTTGTTTCGTATTAATTTTTACGTCAGCAAGAGCTTGGCTGAGATTGGAACCGACATTTTCCGTATTATTAATATACTGATTGGATGACGGGGTCGGCGCCGGTGCTTCCAGTTCTTTGATGCTCAATCTGATTTTTTTCGATTTCGGATCGATACTCTTCACGACAGCGGAAACCGTATCGCCTACCGAATAAAGTTCCGAAGATGTCTTGACGCGCTTCTGACTGATTTCAGAAATATGCACCAATCCTTCGATGCCTTCCTCAATTTCCATAAAAATGCCGAAATCGGTAAAGTTGGTTATCTTGCCGGTCACAACACTGCCCGGAGCATATTTCTGGGCCAGTTCATCCCATGGATTCTTCTCGATCTGCTTGACGCCGAGAGAGAACTTTTCATTCTGCACGTCAATATTCAAGACGACTGCCTCAACTTCCTGGCCTTTTTTGAAATATTCGGAGGGGTGATTAACCCGGTGTTTCCAGGAAATATCCGACACGTGAATCAGACCGTCAATTTTTTCTTCAATTCCGACAAACACGCCGAAATTCGTGATATTTCTGACAATGCCTTTTACGATTGTGCCAACCGGATATTTTTCTTTGAGCTTTTCCCAGGGATTCGGCGTCGTCTGTTTCAGGCTCAGGGAAATTCTCTTGTTCTGAGCATTGACCTCCAGCACCTTGACGTCGATTTCTTCTCCGATATTGAGCACTTTAGACGGATGTTTTATTTCTCTTGTCCAGTACATCTCCGAGATATGAACCAGACCTTCAACACCGGATGCCAGTTCCACAAAAACACCGTAATCGGTCAAATTGACAACCTTGCCTCTTACAATAGAGTTCACCGGATAGGTTTCCGTTATTTTTTCCCAGGGATTTGCCGTCAACTGCTTCAGGCCCAGAGATACCCTTTCCTTCTCCGCATCAAAGGAAAGAACTTTGGTCGTAATTTTATCGCCTTTCTGAAACATTTCCGACGGCTTGACAATTCTCCCCCAAGAAATATCGGTCACGTGCAGCAGTCCGTCAACACCGCCCAGATCGATGAAAACACCGTAATCCGTAATATTCTTGATGATCCCTTCAACAACGTTGCCTTCCTGGATGTTTTTCAGAATATCCTGCTTTTCCGCTTCTCTTTCCGAAGCCACAATGGAGCGTCGGGACAAAACCACATTGTTGCGCTTTCTGTCGAACTTCAGCACTTTAAAATCCAGCGTCTGACCTACGAATTTATCCAGATCCTTTACCGGACGGATATCCACCTGCGATCCTGGAAGAAAAGCGATAATGCCGATATCAACGGATAATCCTCCCTTGACCTTTTCCACGACAACGCCTTCCACGACGGTATCATTTTCGCAGGCATTTTTAATTTCATCCCATATTTTTACTTTTGACGCCTTGTCACGGGACAAAACCAGATTTCCTTCCGAGTCTCTTCTGTCAATAAACACATCGATTTCATCGTCGATGGAAATGGTTACGTTGCCCTGCGCGTCTCTGACTTCGTCGATCGGAATAAAACCTTCCGTTTTCCAGCCGACATCGACCATGATCCGATCGTCTTTTATCTGCACAACTTTTCCGGTGGCTATATCACCGTACTGAAATTGATTAAGGCTTTGTTCGTAAAGCTCTTTAAAATCCATTTCTTCTTTACCGGAAGTTATATTGTTCTTCGGTAAGGATTTTTCACCTGCTTCATTTTTATTTGATAAGTTTGAGTTGTTATTGTTAACCATTAAACCAATACCCCCTGTTTTTTATGAAACCCAGTAATTTTTAAGGTTTAACATACCAAATATTAAATATCAACATAAATCATGCAAGTAAAATTTATTTAAATACCAGGCTACTTTTTTGAAATCATGGACATAATTTTTTCGGCAACCTCCTCAATCGACAAATTATCGGAATCGACGATGATCGACCCTTCGGGCGGCTTCAACGGCGCAATGGCCCTCTCCTGATCCTGTTTGTCTCTGATCGACATATCGTTTTGAATTGACTGATATTCTGCCGTCGAACCTTTGAGTAAGAGTTCCTTATGCCGTCTTTTTGTTCTTTCGGCAAGTGTCGCATCCAAATAAAATTTATAATCGGCATCCTGGAAAACCACCGAACCCATATCTCTTCCTTCGGCGACAAGACCTCCCCGCAATCCGGCTTCCCGCTGCAGGTCAAGCAGTTTTTCGCGAACAACCACAAAGGTGGATATTTTAGAGGCAATCAGACCGACTTCTTCCGTCCGGATTCTGTTTTCAACATCCTCACCGTCCACGTAAACCCTCATCCGGCCGTTGACATTTTTCAAATCGACTTTCGTGGTTGAACATAATTCGGACAGCTCTGCGCTGCTGTCAATGGAGATTCGGATTTTTAAGGCCTTATAGGCCAGACCTCTGTAAAGAGCCCCTGTATCGAGGTAAATATAACCCAGTCGCTTTGCCAGGATCTTGCTGATCGTGCTTTTGCCCGCTCCGGCAGGACCATCTATGGTGATCACAGCTTTTTTCTTCATCACGTATAATCCTTTTTGTTATTTTTAAATGAAAACTTGTCTTTAAAATCCAAAGAATGTAACATTGCTTGAAATGTGAAATCGGAAAATGCTTATGTGCAAATTCATTCAAAATCAATATATTTATTTGGGCATGATTGTATTGATGCTGCTGTTGACGTCGGACATTTGTCGTGCTGAATTTACCATTGAGGATGAAAACAAACTGGGCAGGGAATTCTATGAGCAACTAGAACAGCATCAGATGATTCTCCATAATAAAGTGCTCACAGATTATATCACCGGTATCGGCAATCTGATTCTGGATCAAACCACCCGGACACCTTTCAAATTTAATTTTTTTATCCTCGACAGTTCCGCCATCAATGCGTTCGCCACTCCCGGAGGTTATATTTACATCAATAAAGGATTGCTGCTGGTTGCGGAGAATGAAGCCCAGTTGGCCGGTGTCATCGCGCACGAAATCGGTCACGCCAATGCGCGTCATGTCGCCAGCATTATTTCCAAATCTCAGAAATTAAATATGGCGGCGCTGGCTGCCATGCTGGCCGGTGTTTTCCTCGGCGGAGGAGGAGAAGCATCGGCCGCGATTACCGCATTTTCTCTGGCCGGGTCCAGCAGCATGACGTTGCGCTATATGCGTGAGCATGAAGAAGAAGCCGACCGCCTGGGAATAGATTATCTCGTCCACGCAGGATATAATCCGTCGGCGATGGTCGATTTTCTGAAAATCATGAAACAGTACGAATTTCTCTCCAAGACCATGCCATCTTATCTACAGACACATCCCGGAACCGATGACCGTATCATTTACATGGATGGTTTGATTATGACTCGATACCGGCAGCCAGGGAAAAACAGCATCATCGGCAACCTGTGTCGGGTCCAGGCAAGCGTTCCTTTAAGCGCCTCCGAACTGTCAAGACGGCAAAGACAACTGGAGACGTCTTTAGCCAAAGACCCGCAAAATACCGACCTGCTCTACAACCTGGCCATGATCGAAGATCAGTTGGGAGCCAACAGCTCTGCTCTTGAGCATCTTCAGAAAGCCCTCGTTCAATCGCCTGACGATCACGAGATTCTGAAAAGCATCGGCCTGCTTCATCTCAAAACCGGCCGATATGAACAGGCGCAGAACTATCTCCTGCGTGCAAAAAAATCAGACCCCCGCAATGATGAAATTACCTTTGCGCTCGGGAAAACGTATTTCTCGTCCGGAAAATACCGGGAAGCGCTGGATTGTTTTTTGAATATCCGGGACAGGGCGTCTAATGAGGCGGCCAATCTAAACTACTTTACGGCCATGAGCTACGGCAAACTCCAAAATAAAGGGGAATCGCATTATTATTTCGGTTTGCATTTCAAGCAGGCCAACAAAAAAGACAGCGCCCTTTTTCATTTCAGAGAAGCCCTGAATTTTTTCCCCCCGGGTTCGGAACGAAACGCCGAAATTCACCGGGCCGTCAAAGAACTGACGGCAGGCAAAGACAAGCAAAAAAGAACAATAAAAAAAGATGAACAAAATTCGTTTCTATGACCGGATCGAACTTGACTTCGTCAGAAGTCTGCATATTTTAACGAAAAAGAGGATTCCATAAAATGCCCATATATGAATTTCGATGCAAAAAGTGCAAACATATCTTTGAAAGCCTGATTTTCTCTCCTAAAGAAGAAAAAGGCATGATCTGTCCCAAATGCAAAGCGAAAAATGCGGAAAAAATCATGTCGGTTTTTGCGGGCGGAAAATCCGGCTGCTCATCGTGCACATCAACGTCATGTTCCGGTTGTTCTTCCTGCGGCGGCCATTGAGTCGTCCGTATCCGGTTTTGGCGTTTTTTCCGGTTCTTTCTTTTATTATTGCTAAAATGCTTACAATACATTATAAGACTTTCACTTTAATATTTACCATGAAAGGAGTCTCACAACGTGAACATTTTAATTTTTGGCCCCAACGGCAGCGGCAAAGGAACTCAGGGCGCAATCGTGCAGAAGAAGTACGGCGTGCCCCATATTGAAACCGGCGTCATTTTCCGGCAGAATATTTCGAAGAAAACGCCGCTGGGAGAAAAAGCAAAGGCTTTTATTGACCGCGGCGAACTCGTCCCTGATGATATTACCATCCCCATGATTCTGGACCGTCTCAAGGAAGACGATTGCAAAAAAGGATGGCTTCTGGACGGCTTCCCCCGCAATCTCGCTCAGGCTGAAGCGCTCTGGGATGCTCTGCAGAAAGAAAACATCAAACTGGATTCCGTCATCGAAATCGTTCTGGACCGCCAGATTGCCAAGAACCGCATCATGGGACGCAGACTTTGCAAAATCGACAACAACCATCCCAACAACATTTTCATTGATGCCATCAAACCGCATGAGCATGACGGCAAAACCGTATGCCGGGTCTGCGGTTGCGAAGATCTGTCCACCCGCGCCGACGATCAGGATACAGCCGCCATCGACAAACGTCACGGCATCTACTACGACACCAAGACCGGCACACTGGCCGCTGTGAATTTCTACAAGGCAAAAGTGAAAGTTATTGAAGTTGACGGTAGCGTTGGCGTGAAAGAAGTTACAGATGAACTGATGAAGAAACTCGGATAAAAACTTAAGACACGTGACAAAAAAAGCCCCCCAGCATTCCTTGGAGGGCTTTTTTTAAAAATACTTTATGGAAAACATAAGAAATTTCAGCATTATCGCCCATATTGATCACGGCAAATCAACGCTTGCCGACCGTCTGATTCAATTTACCGGCGTCTGCAATGAAAGAAATTTCCAGGATCAGATTCTGGACAATATGGATATCGAACGGGAACGGGGCATTACCATTAAAAGCAATGCCATCTCCCTGCCCTATCGCGCCAAAGATGGAAAAACGTACATCCTCAATCTGATCGATACACCGGGACATGTTGATTTTTCATATGAGGTTTCCCGATCGCTGGCATCCTGTGAAGGCGTTTTGCTTCTGATCGATGCCGCCCAGGGCGTGCAGGCGCAAACACTGGCGAATCTTTACATGGCGCTGGAACATGATCTGGAAATCATTCCCGTCATCAATAAAATCGATCTGCCCTCTGCCGACATTGACCGCGTACTGGAAGAAATTGATTCGGAATTGGGGCTTGATCCCTTCACGCATATCAAATGCTCCGCCAAGGAAGGCGCCGGGATTGAAGAAGTTCTCGAAGCGATTGTCCTGCGCATCCCGCCGCCCAAGGGAAGCCCCGCAAATCCTCTGGCCGCTCTGATTTTCGACGCCAAATACGATTCCTTCCGCGGCACAATTATCCACTGCCGCGTCTTTGAAGGAACCATCAAAAGCGGCGACATCATCAAATTTATGTCCAACGGCGCCACTTACAAAGTGGAGGAAGTGGGACATTTTCTGCTGAACCGCACCAAACGCGAAAAACTTTCCGCCGGTGACGTCGGCTACATCATCGCCGGCGTCAAAACCGTTTCTGATGTGCGCACCGGTGACACCATCACGCTTCAGAACAGGCCATGCGTTCAGCCTTTGCCCGGTTTCAAGGACGTCAAACCGGTTGTTTTTGCTTCCATCTATCCCATCGCGTCCGATGATTATCAGGATCTGGCCGACTCGCTCGAAAAATACAAGCTCAATGATGCATCTTTTATTTATGAAAAAGATTCTTCGGCCGCCCTGGGACAGGGCTTCCGTTGTGGATTTTTAGGCCTGCTTCATCTTGATATCGTACAGGAAAGACTGGAACGGGAATTTAACCTCTCCATTATTCTTTCCGTACCCAGCGTACGCTACCGCTTTTCGCTCACAGACAAAACCGTCATTTACGTGGACAATCCCGCGCATTATCCCGATCCGATCGAAATCGACAAAGGTGAGGAGCCTTACATTCGCTCCTCCATGATGCTTCCGGAACGCTACCTGGGAGCGGTCATGAAACTGTGTATGGAAAAACGCGGCGTGAACTCTGTCATGAATTATACCGGTCCCGGCCGTGTGGAATTATCCTACGAGATGCCGCTTGCCGAAGTGATTTATGATTTTTATGACCGCTTCAAATCCGTCACCCAGGGCTATGGCTCTTTTGATTACGACATCATCGATTACCGCGAGAGCAATCTGGTTTTAATGGACATCCTGGTCAACGGTGAAAAAGTCGATGCGCTCTCCCAGATCGCTCATCGAGATCGGGCGCGCGCAAGAGCTCTGCTGGCCTGTGAAAGACTGAAGGAGGAGATTCCTCGCCAGATGTTCAAGATCGCCATTCAGGGTGCCATCGGCGGTGAAATCATTGCGCGCACCACCATCAGCGCCTTTCGCAAGGATGTGACAGCCAAATGCTATGGCGGCGACATTACGCGCAAACGAAAACTGCTCGAAAAACAAAAAGCGGGAAAAAAACGTATGAAGATGATCGGTTCGGTCAGCATACCGCAGAGTGCATTTCTGGCAGTTCTGAAATCCGATACCGACTAGATCTTGACACCAACCGATCTTTTCTTTGATTGATTCTTATGCGAAGCGAAAAAGCCGGCCTTTACATTCACGTTCCTTTTTGCCTGAGCAAGTGCGCCTATTGCGATTTCTATTCCGTCAAAACGCTTCACCTGATTCCTGACTATATCGCGGCCGTCCAAAAGGAAATGAAACTGTATCGCAACGTCTTTTCTTCATTCGATTCCATCTATATCGGCGGCGGCACGCCATCCCTGCTGGCCCCGCAATACCTGGATGAAATATTCACAGCATTAAACAAATATTTTATCATTGATAAAAACGCTGAAATCACACTGGAGGCCAATCCGGGAGATCTTTCCCCGGTATATTTGAAAGCGCTGCGCGACACAGGGATTAATCGTCTGAATATCGGGGTTCAATCTTTTAACGATAAGATTTTAAAATGCCTTGGCCGACGGCATTCGGCTCAGGAAGCGATGGCGTCGATAAACGCCGCCAGAAAAGCCGGATTCAGAAATCTGGGTATCGACCTGATTTACGGCGTTTACGGACTGGGTCTTCAAGGATGGGAAAAAATTCTGCAACAGGCGTTGATACTGGCGCCTGAGCATTTCTCCTGCTACCAGCTTTCCCTCCACGAAAAAACACCGCTTCACAAAACATATCTTTCCGCCGGATGGCATCTTCCGGATGACAATGCGGAACTGAAATTTTTTTTAACGACATCCGAAATTTTGGAAAATGTCGGTTACCGGCATTACGAAGTCTCCAACTTTGCCCGAAAAGACAAATATACATCCCGTCATAATCAGAAATACTGGCAGCACGTTCCCTATCTTGGTCTGGGACCGGCCGCGAACTCTTTTCTGAATAATCAACGATGGTGGAACAAGGCATCTGTTAAACGTTATTTAAACGCCATGGCCCGCGGCAAGACGCCCGTTGAAGCATCAGAAACACTTACCGTCAATCAACTGCGGCTGGAAGCTCTGTTTCTGGGGCTACGCTGCAAATCCGGCATCGATCTAAAGCGCTTCAAAGATCAATACGGCACCGATTTGATGACTGAAAAAAAATCTATTATGGATGCTTTAATGAAAAACAAGCTCATAGAGTTAAAAAACGGTTTTCTTTGCCCGACGCGTTCCGGAATGGCTCTTGCCGACAGCCTGGCTTTAATCTGAGCGGCAGCTGATACAGAACTTGACATATCGGCTACAAGTACCTGTTTTACATTACGTATATAAATAGACAGACAGGAAGTGTCTGTAAGATAATGTATCACCGGATGGTTACAGAAGGAATCTGCTGCTCAAGTTGTTTTTTAATTTTTCGCAGTTTCTCTTCCGAAAAAGATTTTTCCTTCGCGAACTTTTTATCCAGTGTCTTCTTCGCCATAAAATTCTGCAGCACGTAATGACCGGCGCCGTTGATCATTTTTCCGATCTGCAAGATATCGTTTTCATCGAGCTGAGATTCCACAATCGTTGTGCGGAATTCATAGGGTATCTTTGCGTTTAAAACCAGCCGGATGCTTTCCTGAATAGCATCCTGATTCACATTGGCCTTGACAATGTCCCTGTACTTGTCTAGAGGCGCCTTGACATCCATGGCGATGAAATCCAGCATGTTGTCGGCAATGAGGGTTTTGAGAACATTCGGCACAGAGCCGTTGGTATCCAGTTTAACCGCAAATCCTATTTTTTTGATCTGCCTGATGAAAGAGATCACATTATCCTGAATGGTCGGTTCGCCCCCGCAAATCGATACTGCGTCAAGTTTTCCTTTTCGCGATTCAAGAAAATCAATCACCTCACTGACTTTGATAGGTGTGCGAAATAAATCGGGATTGACCAATTCGGGATTATGGCAATAGGGACATTTGAAATTACATCCCTGGGTGAATATAATTGCGGAAATATACCCCGGATAATCAATAAGGGACACTCTCTGCAAACCGCCGATCTTCATCATACGCCTCTCATAGATTAAAAAAACAAACGCGCCGCCGCGTCTGATGATTCTAGACTCTCATGATCCGTTTATTTGAATTTGAATTCCTGGCGCAAGTCAAACTCTTCCTGCTTGCCTTTATTCCACTGCTTGACCGGCCTTAAGTAACCGACGACGCGGGAATAGACTTCACAATCATCCGCGCAGGTGGGACACTTCTCCTGTTCGCCTTTAATGTATCCATGAGACGGACAGACGCTGAATGTGGGAGTGAAGGTGATGTACGGCAGATGATAATTGAAACAAATCTTCTGAACCAGTTTCTTGACGGATTGAGGATCGTCAATTCTTTCGCCGGCAAATATGTGAAACACCGTGCCGCCGGTATATTTGACCTGAATTTCATCCTGCAAATCCAGCGCTTCAAAGATATCGTCGGTATAATCCACCGGCAACTGGGTGGAATTGGTGTAAAACGGTTCCGCCTTTTTCGATTTGCCTTCGCTGGCCGTAATAATATCCGTGAACTTCTCTTTATCAATTTTCGCCAACCGGTACGACGTACCCTCTGCCGGCGTCGATTCCAGATTATAATTATTACCGGTTTCTTTCTGGAAACTGATCAATTTGTTTCGCATGAAATCCAAAACCTGCTTGGTGAATACCTGTCCCTTATCCGTCGCAACGTTCACGCCCAGCAGATTCAGACAAGCCTCGTTCATGCCGACCAGTCCGATCGTGGAGAAATGATTCTTCCAGTACTCGCCGAACCGTTCTTTCACTCCGCGCAGATAATACTTCGTATAGGGATAAAGATTTCCGTACGTGAACTTCTCCAGCACCTTTCTCTTGGTCTCCAGACTTTCCTTCGCCAGTTCCATCAGATGCTCCAGACGCGTCAAAAAATCCTTTTTGGATTTTGAAAGATAAGCAATCCGCGGCATGTTTATCGTAATGACACCGATAGATCCGGTCAGAGGATTGGAGCCGAACAAACCGCCGCCTCTCATTTCCAGCTCGCGGTTGTCGATTCTCAGGCGGCAGCACATGCTGCGGGCGTCTTCAGGATTCATGTCCGAATTAATAAAATTGGAAAAATAGGGAACGCCGTACTTGGCTGTCATTTCCCAGAGATCCTGCAAGTTGGGATCGTCCCAGTTAAAGTCCTTGGTAACGTTGTAGGTGGGAATTGGAAATGTAAACACCCTCCCCTTGGCGTCGCCTTCCGCCATCACCTGCAAAAAAGCCTTATTGAAAAGATTCATTTCTTCCTGAAATTCTCTGTAGGTCTCTTTCTGCGGCTTTCCGCCTATGATTACATTCTGGTCGGCGTAGTATTTCGGCACTGTTACATCCAGGGTGACATTTGTAAAAGGCGTTTGAAATCCAACCCTTGTCGGCACATTAATATTGAAAATAAATTCCTGAAGGGCCTGTTTTATTTCTTTCATAGACAAATTATCGTAGCGGATGAATGGAGCAAGCAAGGTATCAAAATTGGAAAAGGCCTGAGCGCCGGCGGCTTCGCCCTGCAACGTATAAAAGAAATTCACCACCTGTCCCAGCGCGCTGCGCAAGTGATTCGCCGGTTTGCTCTCCACTTTTCCGGACACGCCTTGAAATCCCTGCAGCAGCAGATCATAAAGATCCCACCCCACGCAATAAACGGACAGCAGACTCAAATCGTGAATGTG
Source organism: Smithella sp. (assembly GCA_017993615.1). Taxonomy (GTDB): domain Bacteria; phylum Desulfobacterota; class Syntrophia; order Syntrophales; family Smithellaceae; genus Smithella. The sequence goes on from JAGOMJ010000003.1 coordinate 36,642, forward strand.
AAAATCGCCTTCCGTATGCGCTTTGTGAATTTCCGGCGTGTAAATTTCATTGAGCCAGTAAACCTTGCTGACTTCCGAAGAAATATAATTATTCAATCCCTGCAGGGAGTAATCCATGTTGCTGTTTTCATTGATCTTCCAGTCAAGCTTCTTCAGGTATTGATCGACGAGATCAACTTCCATTCGATTGGCGATATCTCTCAAACGGGAGTGCTGATCTCGATAAATGATGTACGCCTTTGCTGTCTTGCGGTACGGAGAGCTCAGCAGAACTTCTTCAACAACATCCTGAATTTCTTCTACGGACAGGATTTTGCTGTCGAAGAGTTTCTCGGCCAGATTCAGGACTTTGATCGTTAATTTACGCGCCTCTTTGATGTCAAAATCGCCTGTGGCATTTCCGGCCTTGGCAATGGCATTGGTAATTTTTTCCGCGTTAAATTTAACCAGTCGCCCGTCTCTTTTTCTAATTTTAAGATTCATAAAAACACTCCATCCGATGAAAAAAATAATATAAGAATAAATCCAAAATAGCGCTATATATTGGGGTTGAAAAGGATAGTACCACTATATATAGTAATTTTCAAGGGAATAATAAATAATTTTTAAAGTGGCTATTCCGATGGAAACTCAAAGAGATAGGCTGATTTTAGTGCAAAAAAAATACGAATTACGCTTAAATCTTGTTGTATTCGGAAAAGATCATGGAGAAAACGGCCCTCCCCTGTGTCGAGGACCTCAAATCGGTGGAATACCCGAACATGGCCTTCAAGGGAACCTTCGCCTTAATTTCGCTGACCGTTCCTTTGGGATTAACGGCCTGAATTTCACCCTTCCGGGCATTAATGTCGCCGATCACATCTCCCATGAACTCGCTGGGCGTTATCACATCGACCATCATAATCGGTTCAAGCATGATGGGCTCCGCCTGACCGCAGCCGTCGCGAAATGCGGTTGAAGCGGCTATTTTATACCCCTGCGCTGAAGATTCGCCCTCACGGAAAGAACCGCCGATAATCGCGACTTCCGTATCCATGACAGGGTAACCATTTAACACGCCGTTCATCATTGCTTCCCGGATGCCCTCCTCGATGACTTCATGGAAATCCTGAGGAATGACGCTATCGTCAAGTTTTATGATCACGTCATTTCCCGAACCTCTCTTGCGCGGGGACAGGGCAATCCGGACGTGACCGAAATGCTTCTTTTCGCCAAGTTCTTTTTCAAATATACCTTCGATTTCCACTTTCTTCTGGATGGTTTCGCGGTAGACAACCCTGGGCCGGCCCACATTCACATGGCAGTTGAATTCCCGCAGCAAACGGTCAACAATAATTTCCAGATGCAGTTCCCCCATGCCGGAAATGATCGTCTGGGCGGTTTCATCTTCGTATTTCACCTTCAACGTCGGATCCTCTTCCACCAGCTTATCCAGCGCCGCCGTCAGTTTTTCCTGATCGGCTGGTGTTTTGGCTTCAATGGCCTGACTGATGACCGGTTCATAAAATTCAATCAGTTCCAGTAAAATCGGCTTCTGCTCCGCGCAAAGCGTATCGCCGGTGGTAGTGGATTTCAATCCCAGAACGGCAATGATATCTCCTGCGGAGGCCGAGTCTATCCTTTCACGTTTGTTGGCGTGCATGCGTAAAAGGCGGGCTATCTTTTCCCGCCGTTTTTTTATCGGATTATAGATTTCGTTATTGACCTGAATTTTTCCGGAATAAATTCTCAGATAGGTGAGCTTTCTTCCCTCGTCCATCATAATTTTGAACGCGAGCGCTGCCAAAGGGTCCTTCTCGGAACTTCGTCTGATCTCTTCTTCTTTCGTTACCGGATTCATTCCTTTGACGGGCGGAATATCTTCAGGAGACGGCAGATAGTTGATAATGGCATCCAGAACGGGTTGTATCCCTTTGTTGCGCAGGGCTGAGCCGCACAAGACCGGAACAATTTTCAGAGATATCGTCGCTTTTCTCAGCGCCTCTTCTATCTCAGCAATGGTAATTTCTTCACCGCCCAGGTACTTATCGGCAAGGCTGTCGTCAACCTCGGCAAGCGTTTCGATCATTTTATCGCGCTGCAACTTCACGTGATCGGCAAATTCCGACGGCACGTCCTGCTTAGACATTTCCGACCCGGATGTCGAATCGTTCCAGACGATCATTTTCTGATTAATCAGATCCAGCACGCCACGAAAGTTATCTTCACTGCCGGCGGGAATTTGAATGGCGACGGGCAGAGAGGAAAAACGTTCCCGCATCATTCCAATCACATTAAAATAATCGGCTCCCACTCGGTCCATTTTGTTAATAAACGCGATTTTCGGAACACCGTATTTGTCAGCCTGGTGCCAGACGGTTTCGGATTGCGGTTCGACACCGCCCACCGCGCAGAAGACGACCACGGCCCCGTCCAGCACGCGCAATGAACGTTCCACTTCTATGGTAAAATCCACATGCCCCGGTGTATCGATGACATGAATGTCATGATTGCGCCAGACACAGGTCGTCACGGCCGATGTTATGGTGATGCCTCTTTCCTGCTCCTGCGGCATCCAGTCCATTACCGCTTCACCGTCATGCACCTCGCCCATCTTGTAGGATTTGCCGGTATAGTAAAGGATTCTTTCCGTAACCGTTGTCTTTCCGGCGTCAATGTGTGCGACAATACCGATATTGCGCGTCCGGGCTATTTTTGATTTGGATGCCATATGCGTCGATTAATTGTTAGGGGATTGCTCCGGGATAATGAGTTCGAGATCCGGCGAAAAAAACTTGCCTGTTGAAATGTGGCCCTGAATCGAGGAAAGCTCCTTACCGTCAGCCAGAATTTTTACTCTTTTGATTTCCGGAATATTCTGCGTGATGGAATTCGTTAACGAATAAATCGTATTCATCTCCGCGGCAGAACTGCCTTGATACGCCTTGATCAGATCTTTGCTGAAATTAACATACGCAACATCATGATCCTTAATTTTGACATCCCGGAGCGAAACGTTTTTGGGAAAGGTATTCACCAGTCCCGTCTTGGAACCGTCAAGCAGAGCCTTGACGATTTCCTGAGCCTGCAACGCAATGTCGCTTTCCTTGATGACATGGCGCTTTTCAGCCTTCAAAAAACGCTCCTGCTGATCCGAAAAATAAATTTTAACAACCCGCCTTTCCTTTTTGGTCATGACGTCCGTATCGACGGGGGGGAACAGTGCGCTGAATATGGTAATAAAAAAAATGACGAGCAAGACTACACCGCCGCCAACAATCAGCGAAAGGTAAAATACCCGGGTTGATTTTTTTATCTTCTTTTCCTTGATGCTCTCTGACCTTAGCTGTTTCTTGGTCGACATAAAATACTCCATTCCTCAGAAAAACGCTGCCAATCTATGGCATTTTATATGAACTGTCAAGAAGAACGAGCGTTGATAAAAAAAACAGCCCCTGCATTGAGACATCAGAAACGCAGGAAGCTGTTTTATTCTTACAACTCTATCGTTCTGTTCGCCTGAAAATCCTTAATGGCTCATGATCCCCTTCCTACTTGGCTGCCGGGATAGTTTCCAATTCCGATTTATCAGAATTGGATAGTTCGACTTACGC